>JAYSTT010000719.1:0-4772 GCA_043719495.1 Ferruginibacter sp.
ATGACAAGATTGCCTTTAACTATATGGTCTTTATTCTTTACAGCAGTTTTGGGAGTATTGAGTTTCCCTGTTTTATTATCGGGTGCTATTTTATTATTGTTTGATAGAAACCTGGGTACCAGCTTTTTTTTAAGCGATATAGTGGTACAAGGAAAAATTTTACCTAACGAGGGAGGCAGTGCTATTTTGTTCCAGCATTTATTCTGGTTCCTTGGTCACCCCGAAGTGTACATTATATTATTACCTGCAATGGGGATGAGTTCGGAAATTATAAGCGTTAACAGCCGTAAACCAATTTTTGGTTATATGGCCATGGTAGGTTCTTTATTTGCCATTGCCATATTAGCGTTTTTGGTTTGGGCGCACCATATGTTTGTAACAGGGTTAAACCCTTTCCTTGGTTCCGTGTTTGTACTGCTTACTTTACTAATAGCAGTACCATCGGCTATAAAAGTTTTTAACTGGCTTACCACTTTATGGAGGGGAAGTATTCGTTTTACACCGGGTATGTTATTCGCCATTGGATTTGTAAGTTTATTTATCAGTGGTGGTTTAACAGGTATTTTTCTGGGCAACTCAGCACTTGACCTTCATTTGCATGACACTTATTTTGTGGTGGCCCACTTTCATATTGTAATGGGTGTGGCATCATTCTTTGGCATGTTTGCAGGCGTTTATCATTGGTTCCCCAAAATGTTTGGCCGCTATTTAAATAATACAATGGCCTACATACATTTTTGGGTAACTATTATTGGGGCCTATTTAATTTTCTGGCCAATGCATTACGAAGGTTTGGCAGGTATGCCTCGTCGCTATTACGATTTTTCAGGATGGACTTCATTTAATCAATTCAGCGGCTTAAATGAATTTATAAGTTTTGTTGCCATGATAGTGTTTGCAGTTCAGCTGTTATTTATTTTTAACTTTTTTTACAGCATGTATAAAGGAAGAAAAGTTACCACTACAAATCCATGGGGTTCTAATACATTAGAATGGACAACTCCAATAAACCCCGGGCATGGTAACTGGGTTGGCGAAATACCTGAGGTACATCGTGGTGCTTATGATTATGCAAAAGACGGACACGAATTTATTCCGCAAAACGTACCGGTTGGCGATGACGAAACGAAGCATTAAAAACCCCCTCCGCCCCCTGAAGGGGGAACTTGCGGAGATGGAAGCGAAGTGCCTCACCCCAACCCCTCTCCAAAAGAGAGGGAACTGGAAGATTGAAGCGAAGATTTGCAAAACGTAATTAAAGAAGAGTAAAGAGAAAATGATAAAATGCTTAATTACAAATGTTGAAAATAGAAACAGAAGTTTGGCCTCCCTCTCTTCGGGAGAGGGAACGAGGGAGAGGCTGGGGAGGGTAAGGCTATGAACAACTCAACATCATTTACATTGGCAAGTAAAGTGAAAGATTATTTTCAACTGATCAAATTCACTTTAAGTTTTATGGTGGTGTTTAGTACGGTGGTTAGTTTTTTAATTGCACCAAACGAACAGTTTTATGTTAGGAATAAAATAATATCAGTTCTTTTACTTTTTGTGGCTGGAATGTTAATTACAGGATCTGCCAATGCTATTAATCAGGTATTAGAAAAAAATTCGGATGCTTTGATGATGCGTACTGCTAAAAGGCCGGTGGCCAGTGGCAGGATGAGCGTTAACGAAGCGGCTGTATTTTCTATTATCACAGGTGTTCTGGGCATCCTTATAATGTGGAAGTATTTTAACTTTCAAAGTGCAATGGTAAGTTTACTAAGCTTGTTTTTGTACGGCTTCGTTTACACACCACTAAAAAAAATTAATTCCATATCTGTTTTGGTGGGGGCAATTCCAGGTGCTTTACCTTGCTTAATTGGATGGGTGGCAGCAACAGATGATTTTAGTACCGGTGGATGGATTTTATTTGGCATTCAATTTTTATGGCAGTTTCCTCATTTTTGGGCAATAGCCTGGCTGGCACATAAAGATTATACAGCAGCTGGTTTTAAACTATTACCTGCTGATAAAGGGCCAACGAGGTTTACTGCAATGCAAAGTATTATTTACAGTGTATTGATGATTCCAATGGGTTTGCTGCCCTATTATACCAGGATGAGCGGGCAGGTGAGTATGTGGATTTTGCTGGCTTGTAATCTTTCGATGGTTTATGTCAGTGTTCTTTTATTTATACGGATGGATGCAAAAAGTGCAAGGCGTGTAATGTTCAGTTCTTATTTCTATTTGATGATTGTGTTGCTGGCATTATTTGCTAACAGAATATAACCCCCCTCTATCTCACCCTTCGGGGGAGGAAAAGAAGGACATTGTTGCGAAGAAGTGTATAACATAATTAAAGTTGATTAAAGATATAGTGTAGAAGAGTGGTTATTTATTTCTTTTTACTAAAAGAAATAATAACTAAGTATCCTTGCCAATGAAGATGATTAGAATTGATAAAGTTGGGTACAAAAAAATAGAAAATATTCCCTTTAAGGGTTGGTAGCTATGAATACAGTGGTAATGGAGCAAAGAAAAAAAATACATCCACATAAATTTACTTTGTGGATTGGTATAGGTAGTATTTTGATGATGTTTGCCGGTTTAACCAGCGCCTACATTGTTAAAAGAAATCAGGCAAACTGGGTAACTTTTGATTTGCCTTTGGCATTTTGGTACAGTACAGCTGTAATACTTTTAAGCAGTATTGCTCTTTTTCTTGCAGAAAAATATTTTAGAGAAAGAGAAATGGCAAAGTACAGAAGGCTGATTACTGTGACAATTATTTTAGGAGTTCTTTTTATTGTATTACAGGTAATTGGTTTTAAACAATTGTGGAGTGTTGGAATAACTTTACAAAAAAATGTTTCGTTTTCTTTTTTGTATGTTATTGTTGGCCTGCATGCTGCACATGTGGTTGGAGGCATCATTGCTTTAATAGTTCTTTTTGCAAAGGCATTCAGAACATCAATAAAAAGTTATAACACAGTTCCGGTAGAAGTAATAAGTACTTACTGGCATTTTGTAGATATACTTTGGATTTATCTTTTGATCTTTTTATTAATGATACGATGATTAACAATTAATAAAAATAAGTTGATATTGATACTTTAAACTTTAAACTTAGAACTTAATACTATATATGTCAACAGCAACAATACCAACAAATACCAAGTGGTGGAACGGGGGCCGAAGTCCGTTTAATGCAAACTATGGTAAAGTGATGATGTGGTACTTTTTAATGAGTGATGCTTTTACCTTTGGCGCATTTTTAATTAGCTATGGCACACTTCGTTTTAGCCAAAACCATTGGGTAGATCCCAATCATGTGTTTAATTCCTTTCCGCTTGCAGGCCATGCTAATCTGCCATTGGCGTTTGTAAGTTTAATGACGTTTATTTTAATCTTCAGTTCTGTTACAATGGTATTGGCAGTACATGAAGGACATAACATGAACAGAAAGGGCGTTGAAAAATACATGATATTAACTATCATTGGTGGTATTGCCTTCTTAAGTTGCCAGGCATGGGAGTGGACGCATTTACTAACCGGGCAACATGAAGTATTGGTAAATGGACATATTGAACTTTGGAATACAACCGTTTCACGCAATCCTTTTGGTCCTGAAGTAATGTTTAATGGAAAAGAAGTGGGCACACCGGGGCCAATTGCATTTGGTAGTTATTTTTTTGAAATTACCGGCTTCCATGGCTTTCACGTTTTTAGTGGCGTTATCATTAATATTGTTATGCTGGCTAAAACAAGATTGAAACATTTTGAATTACGTGGCCATTATGAAATGATTGAAAAAGCAGGATTATACTGGCACTTTGTAGATTTGGTTTGGGTATTTGTATTTCTTTGCTTTTACCTTATTTAATAAAAACAGTATTACAATTTTTATAAATTAAAAAGAATTATGTTAGCAAATTTAGATCCTCAGGAAATAACTTTTCACCCCGAACATACAGGCGGTACAAAAAAAATATGGAAAACATTTTGGCTTTTATCAGTAATCACCATAATTGAACTGGGCATAGGCTTAACGATATATACAATTCATAAAGGCGATCACCCAAATCATACATTGGTATTAATGTTTAAAGGGTTGGTTTGTATTTTAACCTTAGCCAAAGCGTATTATATTGTTTCTATTTTTATGCACCTGGGTGATGAAATAAGAAATATGATTATGACAATTGTGGTTCCCTTGTGTTTATTTATCTGGTTTATTATTGCATTTTTATGGGATGGTAATAGCTGGAAAAATTTAAGAAATACCGATGGTGGAAGTCATCCGGACAGAACAACAACGGAACAGGTGGTAAAACCAGCTGCAACAGAAAAAGGGGCTAAAGATTAATTGTAAAAAATGAAATTATAAACTAATTAGCCATTGCAGCAGTAATGGCTTTTTTGTTTTACAGATGGTATGGTGATTGGATAGTAGAATTAAAGCATTTTAATATTAATTAAAATGGATTATATATTTAGTAAAATAGATTATGAATAAAAAAGCAATTCTTTCCTTAATGCTGGCAATATTAATGCCATTAACCGGTTATTTTCTGGTTAAGTATTATAGTAAAGAAGCAGTGCATATGCCGGGTAAATATTTTATACCCGATAGCGTTGTTGTAAAAGAGAAAAACGGAAAAATGGTCACAGATACCATCTGGCATAAAGTAAAAAATATTGCATTTACTAACCAGTTGGGTAAAAAAGTAAGTTTGTATGATTTGCATGGAAAAATAATTGTACTTGATTTCTTTTTTACACGTTGCCCT
>JAYSTT010000720.1:0-11401 GCA_043719495.1 Ferruginibacter sp.
ATTTTTTCGAAACTCCAGTCAGGACAACCCAAAGTAGAAAAAGAAAAAACATCTTTTTTCTTTGCTAAATTAAATGAAGAACCTGCTATTGCTGTTGACAATAGTAAAGCGGCTGTTTGCAAAAATTCACGTCGGTTAGAATTATTCATAATATTATATGTTTTGTACAAATTTCCACGCCTTATTTTGTATTTCTATTAAACACTCAATTATTAACTTCTCTTCAATAAAAGTTCCTCAATTATATACCACAAAAAGTTGTACCGGGGTAGTGCGCAAAACTTTTCAGGATCTGTGATGATACAATGATGGCGCTATGAAAAACAAATGCTGATTACAAGAACCAAATAAAAATTAAGAATGAAGAATAAAAAAATTGGGAAACAGGTTGCATTCATCATTCTTTTATACTCAGCAACGTTTTTAATTTAATGAGTGGCAAAAATATATCAACGCCAGATGGAGACTTTAGACAGATAGAAATTATTATGAAAATAATTTTTGTATATTGGAGCATAATATTTTTGATATGAAATTTTCTTTTAGCTTATTATTTTTGATATTTACCATATTTGCCAACTGCCAGCCCAAGGCCCCGATATTGCAGATTGAAACAGGAATACATACTTCAAAAGGGTACGCAATTTCTACAGACGCTGAAGGCAAATTCCTGCTTTCGGTCAGTATTGATAAAACCGCCCGTTACTGGGATGCTCAAACCGGCACTTTGTTAAAAACCTTTCGGATACCTCTTGGTGGATCTTATGAAGGTTCATTATATGCCTGCAGTTTAAGTCCGGATGGAAAAATTGCGGCTGTTGCCGGAGGTACAGGTAATGAATGGGATAATTCAACTTGTATTTACCTTATTAATACGCAAACAGGTGTCTTTATACATCGAATCAAAAATCTGAAGGGAGTAATAACTGAACTTGAATTTTCTCCCGATGGTAACTGGCTTGCCGCTGGGTTTGATTCTGGTAATGGTATATCTGTTTTTGACACAAAAGGCTGGAGTGAAAAGAAACTGAAGGGAGTTTATATGGATGATATAAAAAGTATTGCTTTTAAACAAAACGGCGGAATGGCGGCAGTTTCCGCTGGTGGAAATATTAAAGTGTATGACAGCCGCTTTGAAATAATAAAAGAAAAAATGGCCTCCCCCGATAAATTGCTTTTTTCTATGGCCATTAACCCGGCGGGTGATCTACTGGCCATCGGCTATCAAAATGATAAGACTGTTGAAGTAATGGATGCCTCTAACCTGGTTCTACTCTATAAGCCAGATCTTCCAGAAAAGGAATATGGCGCTTTCTATACACTCAGCTTTTCTGCTGATGGAAGCAAACTTTATGGCGGCGATGACATAATAGAGGGAAGCAGTAAGAAATATAAAGTTCGTTGCTGGGAAAATGCAGGAAAGGGTGCATATAATGACGTTTTTTTAGCAGGAAGCATTATTTCTGATATAATACCTTTACCGGATGGGTCAATGGCATTGATCTGTTTCGATCCGCCGGAAATGGCAGTTATTAATTCATCCGGTAAGACCATCTGGAATCAAAAGGCAGAAAAAAATGATTTCAAAGTTGAAGATAAATCTCATTTCAGGATCAACAACAGTGGTGCATCTATAGGGTTTACTCCATTAACGGACCGGGCATATAGTTTTGATATATTACAACGAAAATTGCAGAAGGAGGAGTCATTATACCCTGCACCGGTAGATGCAAATGCAGGTACTGTAGTTAAAGATTGGTATTCATGGCAACCCAAAATTAATGGAAAAGATATCACAAAATTTGGCGGTAAAAGCCTGCAAGGCTTTAGTTGTACGGATATCAGCAGCAATGGAAATGAAGTTGTATTCGGTGAAAGCTGGAATGTTATCCTACTGGATAAAAATGCGAATCTTAAATGGATGGCACCGATGGAATGCCATGCCTGGGCTCTTAATATCAGTGGCAATGATAAAGTAGTAACGGCTTGTATGTCCGACGGTACCATCCGTTGGCTCAGCATGGCTGATGGAAAAACATTGCTTACTTTTTATTTGCACCCCGATAAAAAAAGATGGGTGCTTTTTACCCCAACCGGTTATTATGATGCTTCGCCGGGTGCAGAAGAATTTTTAGGATGGCATTTAAATAACGGGCCAGATGAAGCTCCCTCCTTTTTTCCTGTTTCAAGATTTAAAGATCAATATTACCGCCCCGACATTATTGATGCCATTTTTGAAACTTATAATGAAGATGCTGCAGTGGCACTGGCCAACAGCCAAAGCAAAAAAGAGGTGCTGACAGCAACAGAAAGAGATATCCGGCAAAAATTACCCCCCACTATTATCATTAACAGCCCTGCCAATAGCAGCACCATAAGTAATAATACTGTTAGTATAAGTTATGAAATTAAAAGCCCTGGTGATGCACCCCCAAAAAACCTTCGTGTGCTGGTAGACGGGAGGCCGGTGGCTACAGAAAGAGGTGTGAAAGTTACTGTGGCTGCCTTGCAAACCATAACTGTTACTATTCCTTCACAGGATTGTACCATTACCTTACTGGCAGAAAACGATAATGGCACCAGCCCCGAAAGCAACCTCTTTTTAAAATGGGTAAACCCGGTTGTTTCAACAGAAGATTTTGTTTTTAAACCTAAACTCTATGTATTAACCATTGGTGTAAGTGATTATAATAATCCCGATTTTAAATTAGGACTTGCCGCAAAAGATGCAGGAGACTTTGCTGATGCCATCCTTAAGCAAAAAGGGAATCTGTTTAGTGATGTAGTAATAAAGAAACTAACTGATAAAGAGGCTACCAAAGATGCCATGTTAGATGGATTGGAATGGATTCAAAAACAAACCGGCCAAAAAGATGTAGCCATGATATTTTATGCAGGTCATGGCATTAATGATCCCACCGGCATTTTTTATATGCTGCCTGTAGGTGCCGACATGGAAAATATAAGAAGAACCTGTTTGAATTTTGAAGAACTGAAACAAACCGTAAGTAATATTTCAGGTAAAGTAGTAGTATTTATAGATGCCTGCCACAGCGGTAATGTAATGGGCAGCGGCAGGCGTGGTGTAGCCGATATTAATGCAATGGTCAATGAATTATCAAGCACTCAAAACGGTGCCATTACTTTTACCAGCAGCACCGGAAAAGAGTTTTCATTAGAAGACCCGTCTTGGGGTAATGGAGCATTTACCAAAGCAGTAATAGAAGGATTGAACGGAATGGCTGCAATACCTGATAAGGATAAAATTACTGTTAAAAGCCTGGATGCCTTTATATCTGAAAGAGTAAAAGAACTCACTAAAGGGAAACAGCATCCTACATCAGTTACACCACCTAATGTTCCGGATTTTCCGATTGCCATAAAGCAATGATGAATTAATAAGAAGGTTTCTTTTCTATGGCAGGTAACAAAAGGGGAAAAAAATTATTACCCGCTATTTAAATACCCAACCTATTATTGTTAAGTGAAAAAAAAGCAGTTACAGCATATTACCAATAAATATCTATAACAGAGAATTACTGGAAGGCATAAATAAGGAGTGGAAAAAAAAATTAAACTTAAAAAAAATGTTGATTGAAAAGTTGAAATTAGATTTGACAGGCCAATAAATCTGCAATTATCTGCTTCCATAAATTCACTTCATTTTTAAAAGATGAAAAAGAAAGCCCAGTATTTAAACAGGGCTTTCTTTGTTTAATCAGGTTATTGAGAACTAAGGTCTTTTCTTAACTTCATTATATATACTTCTGATTTCACTACTGCTTCATCCATCATTTTCGTTCTTTTCTCCCAATCGTCATAGCCATATGTCTTTACATATTCATCTCTGAAATTTGGAGATCCTGTTGGTGCTGCTGCAAAATAATCAGCATCCAGTTGTTTAAACCCGTCTTTAAGGTTTCCAACTGTTACCGTTGTCTGGTCGGTTCCATCCCATAACTGATCATAAAAAATACCGCTGAGGTTTTCCCAGTAGCCGCCTTTTAATTTACCTGCAATTCTTACATTCCTCCCCAGTTCCTTTCTGTAATCCCCCATATCCAATCCCATTTTAAGATGCCTCACCGTTACAATAAATTTTTCTGCTACCGTTTCGGGGCGTAAACTTAAACTGTCAATTAAACGATAGGTTCCATTCATCGTTTCCTGCAGGTAAGGAAAGTAACTTTTATCAAGGTCCATGCTATGTGCATTGGCATCGGCCCTGTCTTTATCAAAATCTCCAAATGACCTGCCAGAACTAACCAGATGATAATAGCCGGCATATGGGCCACTCATGATTTCATAAACATTTAATTTCTCCTCTGCTTTGTGAAATTTTGCAATGTGCAGCTTATAAGCAGCTTCAAATGCCATCTTCTGTCCATTTTTTGGTTTTACTGTATTTACAGTAGTCAAGTCCGTCTTCTGTGCATAGGCTGCAATAGTTATTACCGGTAGTAATAAAAAAAGGAATTTTTTCATATGTGTTGTTTTAGGTTAAAAAAATATTTCTCTGTTCTGCTTTTTAAAAAGCAGAACGCAAATTAATTTTACTAAAAACTACAAACGTTACTTAAATCAATTGGGAATTAACGGAGAAGAATTACATAGGGGGAAAAGATTTATAAAGAAAGTTACATTTATTTTTTTATATAAAAGGCAATTTAAAAATTTTATTTTAATTATTTTCTTTGTCTTTGTTCTTGTTTCATAAATATTTCTTCCACCATCCCTTACGGGTGTTTATTTTCACTTGGGCAAACAGGGTTTCACTTAAGAGACTTTTCATTTTATGGTTAAGTTGTGACAACCCCGCTGAGACAAAATATATTTTACCCTCCGTATTTGGGTATATTATGTTTAAGATTTTTGTTTTTATTTTGGCTTGAGTATATAACCCTTTATCAAAAACCAAACACTGTCGTTTGCTGTTGCCTCTGATAGCTTGCGCTTGTTTACCTTACAGCAAAAATGTCTAAATAAAAAATAAGCAATGACAGGTAAGCACCATTTACTTCTTTTTTAAAATTCAAATCAGTTAAACTCCTGCTTTACTATTACAGTGTATTTATTTTTACCAGTAGCTTATCGGCTAATTTAACATCAAGTGTTTTTAACTCGTTGTACATCATATTGGCATTTCCTTTATCTTTTTGTGCTACATAAATTAAACCACTGTAATACCGGCATAACTTGCTTTTACTATCCATTACAAGGCCCGACTTTAATATTACCAATCCATCCGTACACCTGCCTGTCATATACTGTGCATAGCCCAGCTCAACATACCCCGAAGCAAAGGTTTTATCCAGTTCTATTGATTTACTAAGTGCCGGAATTGCTTCTTCATACCTGCTTTTTTCATTATAACACCATCCCAGGCCGTAATATGACCCAGAGCTTTTCGGGTTGTATTCAATGGCTTTTAAATAACTCTCTATTGCTTCTGCAATTTTTGCCGGGCTGTAATTCAGGCGATAAACATCACCTATACCTTTATAAGCCGTACTGTTCTTATCATTTATTTTCAAAGCATTTTTATATGCATTGATCGCTTCGTCGTTCTTTTCTAATTTGTAATTGGCATAACCAATTTCGTTGAATACATCCACACTTTGTTTTATATTGTTTGCCTTATCAAGCCATTCCAGCGCTTCTTCATATTGGCCCTCCCCGTTGTAAATATAGCCCAGGTTATAACAGGCATCATCATTATTTGAATCGTTATCATAGCATTTTTTATAGGCGGCAATGGCATCCGCATTTTTATTCAAATCCTGATACACATCCCCCAGTTGTTTATAAGCCAATGCATAAGTTGGCTTTAATTCAATGGCCTTTTTAAGGCTGTTTAATGCATCATCATATTTGGTCATTTT
The DNA here is from genome assembly GCA_043719495.1 of Ferruginibacter sp. GTDB lineage: Bacteria > Bacteroidota > Bacteroidia > Chitinophagales > Chitinophagaceae > Ferruginibacter. The sequence goes on from JAYSTT010000720.1 coordinate 5,883, forward strand.
TTTATAAGCGTACCCCAGTTCCTGCAAGGCCTTATGATCATTTTGATTTAATGCAACCGCTTTTTTTAACCGGTCGATTGCATTTTCAAACTTATCCAAATCATTATAGCACCAGCCAGCCTGGTAAAATGCAATCTGACTTTTAGGATCCAATACTGTCACTTTATCATAAGCAACAGCTGCTTCCGAATATTTTCCATCATCATAAAGTTTCTCAGCTTTATCAAGCCATTCTTTTGCTGTTGTTTGTGCCAATGAAAAAAATGTGCTCAATACAAAAAGAAAAATGATAGGAATTTTCCTGTATGCCTTTTTCATAATAAAAAATTTTAATAAAAATAAGCCGGCATTGCTGATATTACAATACCCAATGGCGGGTATTTTAAAATGATAGGATAAAACCCTATTTAAATGCCCAATTGCGGCAGCTTTAGGCAATGCATAATAACCATACCGGTAAAAGACACTGCCACTAATTTCTATTGGCAAAAGATTCTTCTCAACAAACATCTCTACTATGTTTCTTACTGGCGCAGGTATGCAGCTTTTATTTTGTGTGCAAGGGTCTGTGTGCTAGTGAAAACAGTTTTTGAGAAAAACCAGTAAGTCCTTTATTTTAAAAGTATTATTTGGCACAGATACGCACGCTACTTTCCCTGGCCGCATATCTGAGCCAGTGGGGTGATCAGGAATTTTTGGAATAACTAACCTCTACCCATCTTGATCCACTCCATACCAGCAATAAAGTATCAGCACCTTTCATGGTATAGTTCTTACTGAGTTCCGTTCTGTGTTTATTTACATTGTCCATCATCCTGAAAGGTTTATTCAAAGCGCATTCAATAAGTAACAGGTGGCCGTATGACCGGCCGGCAGTAAGAACAACTTTGGGATTATTACCATCGCCGGTAACAAGAAAATAACTGTTGTTTCCTACAGTTATTACAGGATTGTTTGCAGTAACAGTTTTTAAAATCCTTGGTCCGATATTAAGCATAACAGAAGATTTTGATTATAATAAAGTTACAGATAAACTAAACAGATTTATCGCTTTTCCTTTTGAAACACGTTGCTTTGCCTGGCTGCATTACTGCTCTAGTTGGAATAGCTCACTAATTCTGGCAATTCACGTAAATGCCTGGATACAACTGTGGATAAAAAATCGCTATTATGATATATTCCTTTGGGCCGAAATATATAACTTTCTTAAAAATTTAACCATGATACTGATTTTTGTCAGTTACAGTCATAAGGATAGTCAATACCTGCAAAAAGATGAACTTATCCCTTACCTGGAAAAAGGATTGAAAGGGAAAGCAAAATTCTGGGATGATACGGATATAGCAACAGGTGAAATCTGGGATGAAAAAATCCACAAACAAATCCTTAATTCACAAATTGCTATCCTGCTGCTGAGCGAAAATTTTATCCGGTCACGTTATATCAATAGAAAAGAAGTCAAGAAGTTTTTAACAGCCACTATAAAGAAATTTGTTGTTTTCCCAGTTATTGTTTCGCCCTGTGACCCCGGGAAAATAAAATGGCTTACTTCAAAACAGTATAAACCTTCTGGAGGCAGGTCAATTGAAAGTGATTACCCTCCAGGTAAAGAAAGAAAGGCATTTTATAAAGAGTTACTTAAAGACATCCGAAAACAAATTGTGTACCTGAAAAAACCCGCTATATCTGCTGGCCAGGCTCTGTCTGGTATGATCAACCTGGTAAACACAATTGAAACTGAACTGCTGACCGTATGTAAAAAAGAAGAACTTATCGGTAATAAACATAAGCTGATGTTTGAAGGCGGCTCAACCGCATTATATGCCGATACCAGGAAAATATATGGCAAACCCGACCTGAAAATCATCAGGTTCAATGAGCTGAAAAAAAAATTACCTGCTGTTGCATTCGGTAAAATAAAACAACTCGACAGATTGCTGACAAACAGCTACAGTAAATGGTTCGCACTTGACGCATTAATCAGCCACCTGAATACAGCGAAAAAAAATAAAAGTATTCAGGCGGAGAAGTATAAAATTATTTTTGGAATGTTTACGGCACTCATTGAGTTACTCAACTATCTTAGGAAGATTGGATTTGATCTGCACGACCATTATGAAAAAATTTACCAGGCAATGGGAATGGAAGGATCAAAAGCTATGAACAGCTATTAAAAATATATAAGCCTGTTTGCTGTAATTAAAATACAAATAATGAATTAACTACTGCGGCAACAAAACTCTTAAACTTTTGGGTGCCGCCGTTTGGTCTCCTAACCAACTGCATTTTTAATTGAACTGGCTTTGAATTTTGTTGCGGCGGTATGCTGTGGCTTTCGCTGTTGGTCAGTAGGCCAAAAGGCGGCGTGTGCTGGTGTGGCAGTTGGCTTGCGGGTGTTATAAGGCCAACATCGGCGAAAAATAATTTGGCTAATTTCGCCAAGATTAAACAACATAAAAATGCTTAAATGTATAATTGACTATTTGGTAAATGAACTGGGTGTGAGTTCTGCTGTGGCTCCAAATATAGTAGTTACGCTGACTACCTTCATACTGGGTTTTTTAATTACTTGGACTACCGGATATGTGTCAAGAGTGATAAAAAAATATAAATATAGGGGTATCTTAAAAGTTATTATCAGGCAGTATTTAGAAAGGTGTAAACTACAAATAGAGGAGCTAGATAATTTTGCAAAACAAAATGGTTTTTTATATGGCGATGGTTATACAATAACCATCGCATCAAATTTTAGTCAGAATTATCTATCAAATTTGGATGTGAAAGTGTTTGTTGAAAATTTTTCTTCAATATTTAAACGGGGAAGAGCAAAACAAGTGGCTGAACTTTTTGAGTTAATAGAAAAAATAAAATACTCTAGGGAATTACTTAATAATATGATTGATAAGGTAGATGAAAGGTATAAAGAGCAAAGCAAAATCTATGATGATAATCTTACTGGAATTAGAAAATTACAAGAAGATTTAGATTTAAAATATAATGGCAAACAGATTGGAATAGAATTTGAATTATATCTAAAAAGTATTCCTACGGCTTTTAAAAATTGGATAGATAAAGGAAGCTCAACAAAGATGATTGATACGGTGAATGACATTGTAAACCCTATTTATGATTCATCAGTCAAAGCACGAATAAATGATGTTTCCCGAGAAATGATTGACTTTACTTTAAACTGCAGACAAGCAGTTATAAATCTTAAAAAGGGAGAAGAAGTTTTAAGAGAACAAATTATTCATACCAAAGTAATTTTTGAAAAGTCACATAAAAATGGAGTTGAAATATTAGAAGATTGGAGTTGAAAATTTGTAAATAAAATTTATAGATTTTCGTCTTGGCGGGGTTTTCACAGCTTACTCTATAACATCAAAAACTCTTGCGTGAAACCCCGATGCGACACGAGAAGACTAATCCTCAAGTGTGGGTATTTCACCAGTCCATTTTGGGTATTTCTTTATAAATTTTTGTTGCTTTCTAAGTTTATCAGCAGACAAGCATATTTTAAAGTTTACCCCAACGCAAAACAGGCTTAAAATAACTATTACCCAGTCAATAATTTCAATAACAGTATTATTCTTGGCATTTATTGGCTTTAAAACATAATTATACTTCGTTTCAGTTCGTCCATTCTCATATTCATAATCATAATACTGTTTCTCTATTTTCCCATTAACAAATACCCTTGCAATAGTTGCCCTGTCTTTTTTATTACCAAACACAACCAAAGCGCAGCATATAACTGAGATTACAACTACTGAAATAGTAAACGCTGTAGGGTCTTCCTTTGACTTACTTAAATCAAAGCTTTTCATGTACAAGAAACTTAGCAGGCTTCCTGAAAATAATACTATTATGGGGAGTATGCTTATAGTTTTAAGTAGCCATAAACCAAGCCCTGCTAAACCAATAAATGCAAAAGCCAATACCCAGATAAACACATTCTCATATTTTTCTTTATCAATCATAAAAAAGTAAAATGTTAGATATCTTCAACTTGCTCATGTCTTCACGAGGCACTCCTCCACAATCTCCGCTTCAATAAAAGCTCCCCAATGGTATGTCGATAAAGTGATTGATTCTTCTTTCTTTTTACTAAAAAGAAAGAAGAACAGGACAAGTTCGCAACGATAATCCTATGAAATACTGAAGCTGGTATCAAAAAACACTACACCCCAATCTTTTCATTCACAAAATCCAATATCTCCGCTTCCAAAGCAATCGTTTTGTTTTGTATTTCATTGCCCCGGTTAATCAGATCATCCGTAAATGTTTTGTCTTTATATTCTACGGCATTTATCCGCACATTCATAAATGCACCTATTACCGCTGTACGTGCACATAGCGCACCTACACCTGCATCAGTAACAGAGTTGGGGTTGCCCTCAATGACCATAGCTTTTATTACTTCCATACTGGCATAAGCAGTTTCCATTACTTTAAAGGGAATTTCAATGGCGTATTTGGTGGCTGCCTGTATGGCTTCGGTACGTTTTGCTTTTTCTTCGGTGGTGTTTTTGGGTAAAGCAAATGCTTCCATAATTTTATTAAAGGCCGCAGTATCTGCATCAACCAGTTTCAGCAATTCACTTTTATAATTTTCTCCTTTCTCGGCCCAGTCGCTGAACTCCTTCCAGCGATTGTCCCAACCTTTTTTGTGGCTGCTTAAATTGGCCACCATTGTAGCAAGACTTACACCCAATGCTCCAACGTATGCACTGATTGAGCCGCCACCGGGTGCAGGACTTTCGCTGGCGGTTTCGTTGGCAAAATCAGTAAGCGTCATGTTTACCAAACGGCTGCTGTTTTTATTGTTTAGCATATATTCAATAATTCGTTCTTCAGGTTTAAAGGGCGTTAGTTCATCAAGCCCCATAGTTTTGATGGCAATCTTTATCAGTTCTTTTTCACTTACACCGGTGCTTCGTTGTTGTTTTTGTAAAAAATATTTGCCGGCATCAGTCATGGCTTTTAAAGGAATCAGCCCTACCAGTTCGCTGCCTGTAACACGTATGCCTCTTGCAGCGGCTTTATTACACACTTCATCAAACGCAACATGTACGGGAGTGATATTGATATTGGTGAGGTTCATGGAAATCTGCGCCACGCCATATTCTTCAATGAACCAGCCAATGGCTTTTACAGCTTTTAATGTGCCGGGCTGGTTTATTTTTTTACCATCTATTTCAATATTACGTCCAGCTTCACGTACATCAAATGCTATTGCATTTGCCCGGCGTGTAGAGGTGCTGTTTAAATTAATATTGTATGCTACTAAAAAATCCCTGGCACCAATTACAGTACCGCCACGTTTAGCATCAAACTCTGCCGGGCCAAAATCGGGCTTCCATTTTGATTCTTTTATTTTTTTAAAAAAGCCTTCATATTCGCCGGCACGGATGACAGATAAATTATTTCTGCTGCTATCAGGTTGTGCGGCTTCATATAAATACACAGGAATGTTTAATTCTTCTCCTACCCTTTTAGCCAATTGCTGTGCATAGTTT
>JAYSTT010000073.1:0-1778 GCA_043719495.1 Ferruginibacter sp.
GTACAAGGTTGCCCGAAATAAAATAACCGATAACTACCGCAAACATAAATTGCCGCTGGCAGATGATATTTTTAGTAGTGCCGAAGGCGAAGATGAAAACTTTAACTGGAAAGAAATGCTGTTGCCGGTAAATGCAACCCCGGAAACTGAATACCTGCGCAATATTTTTTGGGAGGAATTGAAAGCGGCGCTGGATGAATTACCAGCCACACAAAGAGATGTGTTTATACTAAATGAAATTGAAGGCGTGCCATTTAAAGATATAGCAGAACAAACAGGTGAGAGTGTGGCCACACTTATCAGCCGTAAACGATATGCAGTACTGCATTTACGTAACCGCCTGGCGGTATTAAAAGATGAATTATTAAATTATTGATTGTTGCCACAGAGGCACAGAAACACTGAAAAAAATTATTAAAATATGTTACAAAAGCAAGTAAGCGCATTAATATAGAAAATAAAAATTCTGTGCTTCCGTGCCGCTGTGGCAATAAAAACACAAACAACATGAAAAAGTTTTGGATTAAAAAAGGATTAATGATATTGGTATTTGGCATTGCAGCCGTACTGGTATTTGGCCTGGTAGTTATGAGTTTATGGAATGCTATTTTGCCCGCAGTGCTGGGTGTAAAAGCAATCAGCTTTATACAGGCACTGGGTATTTTATTGCTGAGTAAAATTTTATTTGGAGGCTTTGGCGGCGGCCGCCACAGAGGCGGCTGGCGTAACAAAGGCAAGTGGATGGAAATGAAAGATAAGTTTGCAGGAATGACACCCGAAGAAAGAGAAAAATTTAAAGCCGAATGGAAAAATAAGTGTGGGGGCAGATGGGCAACTCAAACCCCCTCCGCCCCCTGAAGGGGGAACTTTGCACTCTGATTCTTTAAAGAGTTATTAAAAATAGTTGCGAACTAAATATTTAATGTCAGAATTGCCACATTCAGCTCATAAATCAGCAGACTCCAAAGTTCCCCCTTCAGGGGGCGGAGGGGGTATTGAGGATTTTGAAATACTTGTTTCTAAAACCAACCTGTCAAATACCAGGCACATAAAAAAGGTTGGAGTTTTTTTAAACCTGCATCCGCACATTAAAGAGTGGAATGTTGATCTGCATGATTGTGATAAAATATTAAGAGTAGTTGCAGAGCCAATTGCCGCAGCAGAAGTAGAAAAAATTGTTTGTGAAGCCGGCCATTTTTGCGAAGAATTAAAATGATTTTACAAAATTATTGAAGTAGGTTTTCATATATCTTTGTTTTTTAAACCAAAATTATGAAAATGAAAACTTTACTAACTTTCTTGACTTTTTTAAGTATTACGTCTTCGGTTTTTGCACAGAATTCTTATGATGAATTAATTAAGAAATCACGCAAAGCCAGAACAACAAGCATCATTTTAGTTTCTGTGGGCCCGGCGATTGCCGTTGGCGGTATTGGTACCATAATTTATGGCGTGATAGCAAATGCAGAAATAAATGCTAACAGATTTGATGGTTATTATGATGCGAATGGTAATTTCATATACTACCCTACAAAAAAACACACTACTGAAATTATTGTAGGCGCCGCTGGTGCTTTAACCGGCATTGCGCTTGCATTAACCAGTATCTATTTCTCCAATAAAGCAAGCGATTTAAAACGTGAAGCCCGGAAAGTGAAATTGAAAACTTCAACCGACCGTATTACTGTTCCGGGTTTGCAAAACGGGTATGCCAATAACCAGACCAGGCAGTTTAAAGTTTCATTAATGATTCCTTTAGGCAGATAAAAAAATTTCTA
>JAYSTT010000721.1:0-4755 GCA_043719495.1 Ferruginibacter sp.
GATTTTTTCTTTTATAATTGCTGGGGTAGATAAATCTTCTTGCGTAGTTAAATTTAAAACGAGTGGAGAAATTTTTGTTCTTAAAAAATGGTCGGGACAGCTTGTTCCCAAAGGTGCCAATCTTTCTAAATCATTAGAGTTGATAAATTCTAACACACGGGTATCGTCAGTAAAATGTCCTATAGCCCCCCTGCCCCCCAAAGGGGGATTCTTAGCCCACTCTCCGGAAAGCGTTTTATTTAAGTCGCTGTTTGAACAGAAGCCTCTTAATATTGGAGCTAATTGTGCAGCTTTTTTTAGTCTTTCTTCTTTTGGTAAAGCTGTAATTTTTTGGCCGCCGAAAGTCTCCCTTCTTATTCCCCCTTTGGGGGTTAGGGGGCTTTCTAAATATTGTGCACAGCGTTCAATTACTTCCAGTGTATTGATGTAACTTTTGTAGGCTGTATCCCCCCATGTAAATAAACCATGTGAACCGAGCATAATACCACGGATACCGGGGTTTTCATCAAGACATTTTTTTAACATCAGCCCCAATTCAAAACCTGGCTTCTGCCATTTTACCCAACCAATTGTTCCGTTAAATAATTCTTTGGTGATTTTTTCACCATCCTTTGCAGCGGCAATTGCAATGGCTGCATCTGGGTGTAAATGGTCTATGTGTTTAAATGGTAAAAATCCATGTAAGGGGGTATCTATGGATGGAGCTTTTGATGCAAGGTCGTAAATACAGTGGTTGAATAACTCCACCATTTCATCTTCAAATTCAATACCACGATACACATTTTTTAAACTGCGTAATTTATCTACGTACAAAGCAGCAAGGCCATTTCTTTTCATTGTACCAAGGTCGCCGCCACTGCCTTTTACCCACATCACTTCAGCATCCTTTCCGGTAATGGGGTCTTTTGCCATTGCTTTGCATGAAGTATTGCCACCACCATAATTGGTTAACCTTAAATCGGCACCTAATAAATTGGAACGATATACCAGCAATGCTACTTCATCGCCAGCCATGGATGCTGCGATGGTTTCATCCCATAAATAACTTACATGTTTAAAACCCCTATCCCCTAAAAGGGAAATTGCAGTATTATTTTGTAAGACTGAATTAATATTCTTCTCCATAAATTTATTTTATACTTGTAGAATCGTTTTTAGTATTAATTTTTATGCCCATTCAGGGGATAGGGGTTTACTTCAATGAATTTCCATAACCGACCAATAATATGGAAATGATAATTGTGGCAATTCCTGCAATAATGGTTGCCGTTGTTTTTTTACTTACATTTTTCCATTCCTTTAAAACCAAACCCCACATATTGGCTACCAAAATAATAAACGACATGTGCAATATCCAGGAACTTGCACCATTACCCATTTTGCTTTCACCCATTCCGTAAAAGAAAAACTGGAGGAACCACATGGTACCTCCAACAGCACAGAGGATATAGTTCTTCAACAACGGGGTTTCAGCGTTAGTGTAATCGCTAAAAGATTTGTTACGGTAGTTCAATACCATGCACCAGATAAGGTTAGTGGTTAAACCGCCCCAAAGAATTACCACAAATATCACATTGTTACGAAAAAGAAATTCACCTTGCCCTGGGTTAGCTGCCTTCCATGCTTCATTGGCAATTTCTCCCATGTGGCTTCCTGCCTCTATACCAAAACTAAAACAGGCGCTTAATACACCAGAAATAATTGCCACAATCAACCCCTTCACCAATTTGAATTCACTTCCAGAACCATCTACATGGCTTTTCCCTAATTCCTTATCCTTCATTTTACCAGCTTTGCCACAGATAATAATTCCGATAACACAAACTAACAGCCCAAATAATACAAAGCGGCCCCAGGAAGTACCAATCAGGTCGGCAATGGTATCTTTACCCTGCTTGGGATTAAAGTAATAATAGATGGAAGGAATGATGGCACCAAATACAGAACATAAACCAAGAATTATGGAACTTCCCAACGATACGCCAAGGTACCTAACGCCTAAACCGTAAGTTAACCCCCCGATTCCCCAAAGCAAACCCATGATAAACGTAGCACCAATTATTGCCGATGACGAGCCTTTGATAATATCAATAAAGCCCGGGATAGTAAAATATGCAGCAATTAAGGGTGCAATCAGCCAGGAAAAGATACCCCCGCTAATCCAAAAACTTTCCCAACTCCATCCTTTTACTTTTTTGTAAGGCATGTAAAAACTGCCAGAAGCAAAGCCTCCGATAAAATGGAAGAAAACACCTAATATAGCCTGCATAATCGTTAAGAATTTTAAGAATTCACATTTCTATGAAATTAAAATAAAATTAGGCTAAGGTTATTAAATTACTGTCCTGATAGTATAACAGGATACAAAAAAAACCTTTATTACAAGTAAGGTAATGCAGTAAAAGATTTTGGGACAGTTTTCTAATTATTTATTGGTGGCTATTTATTTTATTATCAATAAGGTTGCCAGGCAGGGGTGTTTATTTTCGTCCGATTTATGGTTATAAATTGATTAAAAATATTGAAATTTTAAGCCAACAAAATATCCACAAAATGTAGTATGGTAAAGGATTTAAGCGATTTGGCGAGACCTTGAAAACTGAAAAGAAAAGGTCTCAATATAGACCATTTTCTTTGAAGGATTTTGAATGATTTGGGGTGTACCCCAAATAAAAAACCCTTGCCACCATTGAGTTTGCAAGGATTTGATACTTTTTGAAATGTTATCAGGCGGAGAGAAAGGGTCTTGAACCAATCTCCTAACTCCTTTATTAATAACTGTTTCAAAGTTTCAGTCCTTGCAGGTCTCGGTAAAGTCTCGCTTCAAACAACTATTTCAATCTCACTATTCCTTTACTTTTCTGCTATGCTAAGATACGGATTTTAGTGGTATTTATACCAATAAAATTATGCTCTCAGCTTCTCAATTACGGTGTTTACAGATAGCCCGGTGTACTGACAAAATTCATCAATAGAAACTAATTGGTGAGGCTGTTTTGAGAAATGAGATTTAATTTTTTTGATTATCTCCCTTCCCCACCTTTCGCTTTTGCCTGTAACGATCTGCACATCCTTTGGATAAATACAAACTCTTTCCATTTCAATTAACATTTTAATACTCTATCCATACTTCATCTATGCTTTATGTATAGAGTTGCTATTGCAAATTTACTTCTTTTAATGAGAGGAAATAAGAACAGATAATGGAATAATCTGCACATATCGGCAGGAACGGAAGTGATGATTTTAAAGCGACAGAAACCTATCCTAATTTCGGGTATCAATGGTGATATTATTTTACTAACTCATAATTTTTAAAAATGGCAAAGCAAAAAGGAATAATTAAATTAGATGGTACTATCGGTGGTATTACATTCTACAAATCAACTCTGGATGGATATTTAGCAAGAGAAAAAGGCGGTGTATCTGCTGATAAAATTGCTAATGACCCAACTTTTCAAAGGACCCGTGAAAACGGTGAAGAATTTGGAAGGGCTGGCAAAGCTGGCAAATTACTTCGTAATTCAATCCGGGCAATGTTGCAAAACGCTTCTGATAGCAGAATGGTGAGCCGTCTCACTGCTGAGATGGTGAAAGTGATTCAGGAAGACCTTACCAATCCTCGTGGGCAGCGTAATGTGATTGATGGAGAAGCTGAATTACTGGAAGGTTTTGAGTTTAACATCAGCGGCAAAATAGGTACTACCATTTACGCTCCTTATACTTCAACCATTGACAGGGTTGCAGGAACACTTGCTGTTAGCATTCCTGCTTTTGTTCCTTTGAATATGATTGCAGCTCCCGGTGGCTCTACTCACTTTAAAATTGTTTCTGCCGGTGCAGAGATTGATTTTGAAAATGAAACTTTTGTAGTAGCAACAAATGAAACCGGAGTATTGCCCTGGGATAATACCGCAACAGCTTTAATCAACCTTTCCAATGGAGTTACTGCAAACAGTACTCACCCTTTGTTTCTTGCTCTTGGTATTGCATTTTATCAGGAAGTAAACGGGCAAATGTATCCATTGAAAAATGGTGCTTACAATGCCTTAGCATTGGTAAAAGTTGATGGCAATTAAAATATTTTTTAACCCTTAAAATTTAATATGATGGCAAGTGGAATACTTGATTTCTTCTTAGGATTAATATTCTAAAGGGAATCGCAAAAAAATCAGTTCATTCTTTCAGTCCGAAAGCCCTGCCATTCCTGGCGGGGCTTATTTTTTTACCAACAGCTTGTTTTAGTATTCACTTGGCAACATCAGGCAGCCATCCACCAGCCAAAGCGTTGCAAGATCATAAGGAAAATCACTGAATGGGATTTCTTGACTTGTTACTTTGTTATGATTGCCATCTGTTGCCAGGATTGTAAATTCATTATCCTTTACCCGTTTTAAATCCCACACCTGGAAACGTTCAAGATTAATTTCCCTGTGGCATTGGTGACTAATAATTAAATCAATCAGCCAGTAAGCTGAACTTGATTCAGCTAACGCTTTTACACCATCAGTGTAAAGCATTAGAGAAGGATTGTGGCAATAGAAATTTTCTGAACCATTGCTACTTCCAAAGTTGTCATTTGCATTTTTCATTGTAGTTATTTTTTTTAAATAATATTTCCAAAAGAAAAAAGGAAAAAAAAGAAAGCAGTTGTATTAGCAATGCAGATAAAAAAACCAAAAGCAGAAGCCGCATAAATGATGGCTTTGTGCGCCGGGGCTGTGTTTATGGCGGCTGTCTTTTTGTTTTTTTTGT
>JAYSTT010000722.1:0-4752 GCA_043719495.1 Ferruginibacter sp.
TGTTTCAAAATGCCAATGCAGATGCTGCTTTAGCTGCCAGCATATTTCATTATAAAGAAATTGAAATACCGGAGCTGAAAAAATATTTGCAGCCTTTCGTTAATATCAGAATCTAAGTAAAATGGTACAGATAGTTGGTTTAATATTTATAGTGGCAATTATTATTTTTTATACTTAAAAAGTAAACAAGAGAACAGATCAATAGATCGGAGGAACACGCTTGCAGAAAAGCAAGAGGAATTATTAGAAATGTTGAAAGATAAAAAAGATATAAGCGATGAAAATTGATTTTACAAAGTATAATGATGGCCTGGTGCCGGCAATTATACAGGACGATACCACCGGCAAAGTGCTGATGCTTGGGTTTATGAACGAAGCCGCTGTTGCAAAAACACGAGAGTTACAAAAAATTACTTTCTTCAGCCGTAGTAAAAACAGGTTGTGGACAAAGGGAGAAGAGAGCGGTAATTTTTTAATATTGAAAGAAATTAAAGCTGATTGCGATAATGATACGCTGCTGATAAAAGCAACACCGCAAGGACCAACCTGCCACACCGGCGCTGATACCTGCTGGGGCGAAATCAACAGCAATGAATTTTTTTTATTGCAACTGGAACAAATTATTGCCGATAGAAAAAACAACCCCACAGATAAATCGTACACCAGTTCTTTATTTGCAAAAGGGATAAATAAAATTGCACAAAAAGTAGGAGAAGAAGCCGTGGAAATTATTATTGAAGCCAAAGACGATAACAAGGAACTGTTCTTAGGCGAAGCCGCCGATCTCTTATTTCACTACTTAATTTTATTGCAGGCCAAAGGCCATACTTTAAATGATGTAATTGAAGTGTTGAAGGGAAGGCATAAGAAATAAAAATAACAGTTCATTTACTTCTTCTCAAAATAAATTTCACTTTTAAAATATATGCTAAAGCATCTACTCCTTGTGATTGCTGCCAGCTAAAAATACTTCCAGCCTGTCGTTGTTGTTGGCATTGGTTATCCATTCGTTTACCAAATCACTGTCAATAGGTTCGTAAATGTCCCTGGGCAATTCTTTGGTAGGCACCAGCATCAGGTAATGCGGTTCTACATATTCTGCATGATGGTCTAAAGTAAAACCCTGCACCTGCAAATATTTATACCCGTTTTTTTGCAAAGCATTTATTGCTTCGGTGGTGAGTGGTTTGTGGTAAAGATAGTTGTTCTTAATTTCGTTTGTCATATAATTGCTGTTTGTGTAATAACAAACAGTGGTACATAAAGTTTATTTTTTTTTGTGAGACTGACATTTGTTTATTGATTGTACTTCATTGGCGACGCTCCGTTCAACAGCAAATATTTGGGGATCATTTTTTATGGGGAAGGTAAATGCGGACTATGCTATTTTATGGGTAGTTTCCATATTAAGTTAAGCGAAAGATAATGCTGATAATTAACCACAGGTTTAAAACTGGTATTAATGATATTGGGCTGGTAAAGTAGTCCCAGCCTTAAATAATTCCCAATCCGGTATTGTGCGGCAAGGCTTAACCCCGATCCAATACTTTTTTTGGATTGATTTTTAATTGTTACATTATCTGTAAATTTTTTTGCCCATTTCAATTTAGAGAGGTTAATACCATAACCCAAATCAAAACTTCTCACCACATTATTATTTCTTATACTGCTAAATATTGTACTACCTGTTTCAAAATAGCCATAGCCAATATGCTTTGCAAAAACATCTGTTGCTACACCAATACTTATTGATAAGTATGAATTGGACTTGTAAAAATATTCAAGGCCACCCTGCAAACCAAAAAAACCAAATGAATTGTATTTGCCATTTCCACTGTCTGTTAAACAAAATCCATTTACAAAGGGCAGGGATAATACCAGATTCAAACTTCCATTTTTAGTTGGAGCAAATCGGTGAATTTTAATGCTGGTATCTTTTAAAGTCAGGTAATTATATTTGGAATACCCAAAACGTTTTACATTGCCTTTACCAACAAGCATTCCAATACCATAGTTAGAAGGGATATTAAACCAGTAAGCAAAAGACTTTTTCGGGTTTAGTATAATTGTTTTTTTAGTGCTATCAATTTGCAGATTAATGTTAAGCGGTTCGTTACTTCTCGATACATAATATTTTTTGGTTCCATTATTATATGATGATGAGGAATCAGTCATTGCCACTTTATTCACTGATACTATTTTATGTTTTTATCTGCTCTTATCGAAATACTTTGCAAAGGCTGATTGAATAGGGTGGCGCACGAAGAAAGAAATACCAATTGAATAATAAATAAAACTGATCTTTTTTTGACGCACCAAATCATATTATTATCATCCGGGTTTAAGTATGTCGATATTAAAAAAGTACCTGTTCCGGTGCAATTAAATGATCAAACCTACCCTTTGTTATTTTAGCTGATACAAAGTCAGCATCAAATAAGCCAGACATTTTTCCACTATATATTCCGGGCCCTATAGAATCAAACTCGGCGGTTTTAAAATAAATATTTCCGGCACCTTTTCTGCTGCTGATATTTGTGCCAGGCATATTTACTCCTGATGTATAAGAAGAAAAAAAGCCATTGGTAGTGTCAATTTGCAAACGTTGTCCCTGCAAAGCAGCTAAGTTTTTGTAGCCGAAAGTTTTTGCAACTGGCAAGGTTAGTGAAAGATAACTCGGCGTATTTCTATCAGCAGTGTAATAGCCTGTCCATTGTATAGTTAAAGTATCCTGCAGGCTGCTGGTAACCTGTTTAGTAATATACATTTCATACCTTGCCCTGGGCGGACTTATAAGAAATACTATTCTATCTTCCGTTCGCCATGGTTTACCATTAATAAAACAAGTTAAAAGATTATTTCCGGTGTTGGAAAAAATTGCAATGCCATCATTTTCGGTATCAGCAAAATAATTAGTATCATTTTTGGAGCAGCCAATCAGTAAAAAAAAAGGAGATAAAAAAATCAACAATTTTTCTACGAAAATATTTTTCATGTTATTTATTTTTAAATGCAACAGCATAACCTATGTTAATAGCTAAAGGTGCCATAAAATAAAAGGAAGAGGGATATTTTACTTTTTTCCCAAAGGGTGGAGTAGCCACGTTGAGTTGAAAAAAAATACGCCCGCTTGTAAGCAGTCGCATATACTCTGCACCGCCGCTTATATAAAAGCCTAACCTGCTTTGCGTTTTATCAGAATTTAGAATTGTGTAATTACTTTTATCATATTGATAACTTACTTTAATATTTTGATAAGTAATACCTGTGTTAAACAATATTGAAAAGATATTTGCAGTTTTTTTACCAGCTACTACAAAGCGGTGGCCTACTGAAAATGAAGTGGCCTTTGGCTGTATTGTTTTTTTTGCACTGGCATAAACCGGTAACGCAGGATTGGTGGTAAAAGAAGAATCGGAAGCGATAAATGGTATTGCCCAGCTTTCTTGTAAATGTAAAACAAATTCGTAGCCTTTACTTTTTTTAAAGCTGCATTGCAGTCCGGTATTAACTTGTTTAAAATCATTGCTGGTTAAGTCTATTTGATAACCAATAAATGGTTCAATGTAAACTTGTGCTTTGCAGTAGGTTCCTAACAGCATTAAGGAAATAAACAGGGTCGTTGTCCTAGTCATACAAAGAATATAGATACAATTATAGGTATAATTGTTGCTTCATATTTTTTTATTTTTTAAACTTGTTTAGTAATACAAATAATGCGGCACTCCCCAATTAAAAAAGCCGTACAATATGCACGGCTTTTCTTTATAAATAATTAAAATTTATTCTACAGTAAAACTAACTTTAATATCTCCCCACAATAAGGTTACTAATCCGTTTTTATCAATTGTAAAAGTCATTTTTTCTGCAAAAGCCTCAGCCTTTTGTGGCGATGCAGCTACTCGCAATACATCATCTGCCTGCTTGTAAGCGAAGGCACCCCATTGATTCCATGTCTTGTTAAAAATAATCGTCCAGGTATCTTTACCTGATATGGAAAATAAACTGTATTTGCCTGCAGGTAATACTTTGCCCCCAATTTTTAATTCCTTATTAGTTTCAAAAACAGTAGCTTCATTGGCCCCGGTGCGCCATACTGCACCATCTTTGGGCTCAAGATCTTTACCAATTGTTCTCCCTTTTACAGAGGGCTGGCTGTAATCAATACTTACTACTGCACCGGAATTAATTTTTTGTGTAACCAAGGCCGGTGGGCTAGGGCGTTTACTTTTATCCTCTTGTGCTGTTGAAGTACAACTTATAAGCAATGCAGCAAACAGGGCTGTGAATGATATCATTTTTTTCATGCAAAAATTATTTTTAAGTGAAAGAAAATACAATTTATATATTTCAAACTATTTAGTTGTTACCGTTGATGTATATTTTGTAATTTAAAAAGGATTTTATTTAAAACAAGTTTTTTGTACGATTGTTTAATTTCAGTGCTACAGGTTTATCATAATTTTTCAATAACTCAGGTTAACCAATTATAAATATAGTTTATTATAGTTTATCCTTTTTTATTTTTTATCATTTTAGGTTTGGGTAAAATTTCTTTTACTGTTTTTCTTTCGCCTTTTAAAGTATTGGCTAATTTTAATGCTTCGTAAGCATTAACCAGGCCGCCGCTTTTACTAATATCGCTAAGGTTTACCATGTCATCGGTACCAGGCTTGGTTACTTTGTATTCGGGTTGCTGTGCCGATTTTTCTATAACATATTTTAACTGCTTTGCCGAAAGGGAAGGAAAAT
>JAYSTT010000723.1:0-1955 GCA_043719495.1 Ferruginibacter sp.
TTTCTTGAAAAGTTCAGGGTCGTGTTCGGTCTGTGCTTTACGAATGTTGTACAATATTTTTTCATAGTGCTTTCTGTCAAGTTCACTTAAAAAAGCAAAGGCCTCTTCCAAAAATATGATCTCGAAAAGTTTGTCCATTCATTTTTATTGTCTGGGCAAAAGTAAGAAAAGTTTCGTTAAAAAGAAACTTTAAAATTTGTAGGATGTCCTCAAAAATGGTGTACAACACGATAACACACAGTACTGGCAGCGCATTAATGCCCTTTACCAAAATTCATTTCACCTGCTTTTATGGCAACAGGTAACATATTTTCTCTTGGAGGTACGGGGCATTTAAATCCGTTAGCATAAGCACAGTAAGGATTGTAAGATTTATTAAAATCCAGTTGCAAACTATCGCCCTGGATATCTTTTTTATAAAACTCCAGGTAGCGGCCACTTCCGTAGCTTTCATTACCTGTAGTGGCATCTGTAAAAGGCACAAACAAATAATCCTGGTATTGCTCTGTAGCCATCAGTTCTTTTCCCTGGTAAACATACAGCAGGTATTCTTTGCCATCAATCATAAAATCGAGTCTGCCGTATTTGTAAAAATATTTTACGGTACCGGCAGATGTGTTCATGGTAAAACCAACCGTATCCATAATTCTTTCAAAGTAAGCAGGAACATTGTAAGTATTGCTGATGGGGAAAAAGTGAAATTGTTTTTTATCTTTTATATTCTTAACTACTTCATGGCTGTCAACATAATTTTTCTGGTAAGCCTTGATGGACTTAATGTAAAAATCATTTTTCTGTGCAAGTGCAGAACCCCCAATAAACATTCCGGCTGCTAATAAAAGTATTCTCTGCTTTATAATAATCTGCGTAATCATTTTAAATAAGTTTTAATCTGCGTTTTAATTCATCATCAGCACATTCACACTCCGCTGTAAAATATTAAAAGCAATTTCCGCCATCAGGTTTTCTTTATCTAATGTAGGATTTACTTCTGTAATCTCAAAACAGCAAATCTTGCGGTTCTGCATAAATTTACTTATCAGGTCTTCCACTTCCCGTTCACGCAAACCGTTGCCCACGGGAGTTCCGGTGCCTTTGGAAATACTTGAATCCAGGCTGTCCACATCAAAACTTACATAAATATCGGTGCAATCACTCAGGTATCTTAAAACCTTGCGGCAAACATTTTCAGCCCCGTTGCGCCTTACTTCTGCCGTGGTAATAACCTTCATACCATGTTTTTCAATCAGATGCTTTTCTTCCTTTTCAAAATCACGCAGCGAAATAAAAACAACATCTTCGGGCAAAACCTTGGGAGTGATCTTTCCCATGCTTTTTAAATGTTCCCATTGTTTGGCGGTTTTTTCATCCAGGTCGTGCACGCTCATTTCAACATTATCTTCTGCAATAGAAGCAGCCATGGGCATACCATGCATATTGCCGGAAGGCGTGGTGTAAGGCGTATGCAGGTCGGCATGGGCATCAATCCAGATTACGCCCAATTTGCTTTTAGGCTTCGCCATTTTTATGCCCGCAATAGTTCCGGCTGCATTGCTGTGATCGCCACTAAGCACCACCGGAAAAAAATGCCCTTTTATAGAATCACTCACCGCTTTACTTATCCGCTCCGTCATATTTATTACGCCATGCATGCGCTTGGCATAGGGCGATTGTATGGGTTCGTATAACAACTGGTTTTCAACTTCAATTTTTTCGGAAGGAAAGTGAACAAAAAAGTTACTCATAAAATCAAGCGCAGCAATTTTAATGGCATCTACCCCCAAACTGGCTCCCCTGGTGCCGGCACCGATTTCGGAAGGCACTTCAATCAACTTAATATTCTTCATATAGTTTTTTCTTTGTAAAGATCAGTTTCCTGATTGTTCCCGATTAGTATTCGGAACTCAAATCTACAACTTTCCCTTTTGAGATAATAACATGTTTAAATGGAGTGC
>JAYSTT010000724.1:0-4735 GCA_043719495.1 Ferruginibacter sp.
CGGTACCATTAACTGCAACAGGTACAAATTTATTATGGTACACAACGGCAACCGGAGGTACAGGAAGTGCAACAGCACCAACACCTTCTACCACTACTATTGGTACTACCACTTATTATGTTAGCCAAACCATTAGCTGCGAAAGCCCACGAATACCTGTTGTTGTAAATATAACAGCAACAACTCCCGCTCCAACAGTTACCAGCCCGGTTAATTATTGTCAAAATGCAACAGCGGTACCATTAACTGCCTCCGGCACAAATTTATTATGGTATACTGCAGCAACAGGTGGTACAGGAAGTGCAACAGCACCAACTCCATCCACAGCTGTAATTGGTAATGTTATATATTATGTTAGTCAAACACAAAGCTGTGGCGAAAGTTTAAGAACTGCTATAACAGTTACTGTAAACGTAATACCTGGTGCGCCATTAGTAACAAGTGTAGTAACTTATTGTCAAAATATAACTGCTGCAGCACTAACTGCAAGCGGTACAAATTTATTATGGTACACTTCAATAACTGGGGGTACCGGAAATGCAACTGCACCAATACCTTCAACAACAACTGCAGGCAATATAATTTATTACGTAAGCCAGTCATTAAATGGTTGCGAAAGCCCAAGAGCTGCAATAACAGTTACTGTAAACCCAACACCTGCTTCACCAATTGTAACTGGTACAGTTTCTTATTGTCAAAATATAACTGCTGCAGCATTAACTGCAAGCGGTACAAATTTATTATGGTACACAGCGGCAACCGGAGGTACAGGAAGTGCATCTGCACCAACGCCTTCAACAATTACTGCCGGCAGTACAAATTACTATGTAAGTCAATCAGCAACCGGTTGCGAAAGTCCAAGAGCAACCATAACAGTTACTATAACTGCGCTTGCAGTTGTTCCATCTGTTATTAGCCCGGTAACTTACTGTCAGAATGGTACAACAATTCCACTAATCGCAACAGGTACAAATTTATTATGGTACAGTACTGCAACCGGAGGCACCGGAACTTTAATTGCGCCAACACCCTCTGCAGCTGTTGCCGGAAACATAAATTATTATGTAAGCCAAAAAAATATTTGTGGTGAAGGCCCCAGAGCTGTTATTAATGTAATGGTATCTGCAACACCTTCGGCAGCATCTGGATTAAATGTTACTGGCATAACAATAAATTCAGCGGTATTAAACTGGATAGCAATTGCCGGAAATTTTTATTCCATTGATTATAAAGCAGCCAGTTCGGCATCCTGGATAAATCTTGCTAATGGAATCAGTGCCGGTTCTATTGCCGTAAACAATCTTATTCCTTCCACTTTGTATGATTGGCGGATAAGTTCCAACTGTTCTTCTACTCCAATTAATAATTATACTGCAGCACAGTTTACTACCAGTTCACACAATAGTAATATTAGCCAGCTAAAAAATGGATTTGGAATTAAAATATCTCCCAATCCGGTAATTGGTAAAGCATTGATTGATTATATTGTACCCGGTACTGGAACAGTAAGTATTACGTTATTAGATGCATACGGGCAGCAATTGCAAACCTTATATAGCGCTAATCAAAACCAGGGGCAGTATTTACTTACTGTAACCAATCAATTATTAAGTTTAAATAAAGGGGCTTATTTTTTAAGAGTGCAACAAAACGGTAAAGGGTATTTTACTAAATTTATTAAACAATAAAAAAATAAATATATTTTAACATGTCGGTTGAAGCAAATATTGAGAAACTAAAGAGTGTTAAAACGCTTACGGTAATTCAGTCCGAAGTGGAGAGCAGTAACAGAATCGCTTTATCAGTCGATTGTGTAATTTTTGGATTTGATGAAAATAAACTGAAGGTTTTATTGATAAGAAGTGATCTTAAAAAATACCTGGGTAAATGGTCCTTACTTGGCGACTTGGTGAGACCAAGTGAGGACTTGGACACAGCGGCATACCGTATTTTAAAACAGCGTACCGGCTTAAGCGATGTTTACCTGGAGCAGGTACACACCTTTGGCTCAATTAACAGGCATCCGGCTGGCCGTGTGGTAACGGTGGCTTACTGTTCATTAATAAATATTCAACATCATAAATTAAAAATACTGGATAATGAACTGCACTGGCATGACATAAAAAATGTTACTGACCTGGCATTTGACCACCAGCAAATATTTGACAACTGTTTCCAGCGCTTACAAAAAAGAATACAGGAACATCCTTTAGGCTTTAACCTTTTACCTAAAAAATTCTCTTTACGCGACCTTCAGAATTTATACGAGGCTATTTTGGATACAAAAATGGACAGAAGAAATTTTAGAAAAAAATTCTTTTCTATGGATTTTTTAATTGATATAGATGAAATGGAACAGGATGTGCCACACCGACCAGGCAAGCTGTACAAATTTAATTTTGAAAAGTATGAGAAGAAAAAGAAAAAATGGGGAGGAATAGATTTTTAAAACAACAGCGGGTAAAATACGGGATAGAATCACAACCTGATTCAAATGTATTTTTTGAAACAGGTTGCAGTTTTCAACTATAAACTTTTACTAATTTAGTCCTGCTATCAGGCAAATAGGTGATAATAATGCCGTCTGTTGGTTATGTACATCTGAATAAAATAAGACAATATGCATATTCCATCTTCTGTTCATTCTTATCTGGATGAACCTTATCCTTTATCACCTGAGCAAATTGATTTCTACAATAAAAACAGGTACATAAAATTAAAGCAGGTGTTAAATAATGAAACACTGCAATTCTTTAATAAAGCTATTACAGAAAGAGTAAAGCAAATGAATACTGTAAATATTTCTCTTGATCAGAGAAACACTTACGGTAAAGCCTTTTTACAACTCTTTAATCTGTGGCAAGAGGATGAATTGGTAAAGCAATTAATTTTCAGTAAACGGCTGGCAAAAATTGCAACTGATATAATGCAAACGGACGGCGTACGAATGTACCATGATCAGGCTTTATTTAAAGAAGGAGGCGGAGGTATAACACCATGGCACGCTGACCAATATTACTGGCCTTTGGAAACGGACAAAACAGTTACTGCATGGATACCTTTACAGGCAGTACCTTTTGAATTAGGGCCTTTGGAATTTAGTGCAGGCAGTCATCAAATAATAGAAGGGCGGGAATTAGAAATTAGCGATGAAAGTGAGTTGGTGATGCAGCAAAAATTAAAAGTTACCAATTTTAAACATGTATCAGAACCTTTTGATGCAGGTGAAATAAGTTTTCATTCAGGTTGGATATTTCATCGTGCAGGAGCCAATAGCAGCAATCAGATGCGAAAAGTAATGACCATCATCTACATGGATAAAAATATGAAACTTAAAAACCCGGAAAATAAAAATCAGATAAACGACTGGAACACCTGGTGCACGGGTGCTAAAGTAGGAGAAGTAATAAATTCAACTCTTAATCCTGTTTTGTTTGAATATTAAAATACTTAGTATGGCAATAAAATTAATACTCTTCATTTCTATAATATTCGTTTCGTTAAGCCTTACTGCACAAATAAATCATGTAGAACCGCTTAACTGGTGGGTGGGTATGAAAAATCCTAACCTCCAGTTATTGATTAACGGAAATGATTTGGGCGAAACTACTCCTGTAATCAGTTACCCTGGAGTATCAATTAAAAAAATAAATAAAGCCGACAGCAAAAATTATTTGTTTATTGATTTGCTTATTGCAAAAAATACAAAGCCCGGTACTTTTATTATCAGTTTTAAAAAGGACGGAAAAATATTTTACACCTGCAAGTACAGTTTGCTGGCAAGGCAACAGGGTGCAGCGCAATTAAAAGGTTTTAATTCATCTGATGTTATTTATCTTATTACTCCCGATCGGTTTGCTAATGGTGATTACAGCAATGATGTAGTGGAAGGGATGAGGGAAAATAAAATCAACCGCAACCTGGAAGGTGGAAGACATGGAGGAGATATTAGGGGTATAATTAATAATCTTGATTATATTAAGGATATGGGCTTTACGGCTATTTGGCCACAACCTTTGCTGGAAAATGATATGGCAGCCTATTCGTATCATGGCTATTCTATTACCAATCATTATAAAGTAGATCCACGTTTCGGCACGATGGAAGAATACAAAGAGCTTTCGGCTAAAGCCAAACAAAAAGGTATTAAGTTAATTTTTGACGGTGTTATTAATCATACAGGAAGTAATTATTGGTGGATGAATGATTTGCCTTTTAAAAATTGGATAAACAAAACTGATTCATTAGTGCTTACCAATCATAAACGTACAGTAAACCAGGATAAATATGCGTCCAATTATGATAAAGATTTAATGAAAAATGGATGGTTTGATGTTACTATGCCTGATATGAACGGGCAAAATACATTTATGGCCAATTACTTAATTCAAAATTCTATTTGGTGGATTGAAACTTTACAATTAGGGGGCATCAGGCAGGATACATATTGCTATTCTGATAAAGCATTCTCAAAAAACTGGAGTTGCAGTATTATGAATGAATATCCTGATTTTAATATTGTAGGAGAAGAATGGAGTTATAATCCTTTAATAACTTCATATTGGCAGCAAGGCAAAAAAAATAGCGATGGATATGTAAGTTGTTTAAAAAGCGTTATGGATTTCCCTTTGCAGGACGCCTTAGTAAAATCATTAAATTATAAAGAGGTAAATAAATGGGATGACGGCCTGACAAAATTATACGAAGCCTTAGCCAACGATTTTGCTTATGCACA
>JAYSTT010000725.1:0-1951 GCA_043719495.1 Ferruginibacter sp.
AAAAGTTTATTTGATATAAAGCAGAAAACAGGTAATGTTTACGAATCAATTGCAATAATTGCAAAGCGGGCTAACCAAATTAACATTACTGTAAAAGAAGAACTGCATAATAAACTGGAAGAATTTGCCAGCCATACTGATAGTCTGGAAGAAATTCATGAAAACAAGGAGCAAATTGAAATCTCTAAAGCATATGAGCGTATGCCAAACCCAGCCTTGTTGGCAACCACAGAATTTATGGAAGACAAAGTGTACTTCCGTAGAAACGATGAAGACCTGTTTAGTTAGGAAAAGCAATAAATTAGCAATATTATTAACAGAAGAAGTTATAATTTTATCCTATGTAGCCTAAAGCAGCATGGGATTTTTTTATGTTAAAAGGGAAGAAAATTATTTTGGGAATTACAGGCAGTATTGCAGCATATAAATCGGCAATACTGGTAAGATTATTGGTAAAGCAGGGTGCCGATGTTAAGGTCATTATGACTTCTGCTGCAAAGGATTTTGTTACCCCCCTTTCTTTATCTACATTATCTAAGAACGATGTACTTATCGATATTGCCGATAAAAATATCTGGGCTAATCATGTAATGCTGGGGCGTTGGGCAGATATTATGTTGATTGCACCATTGAGTTGTAATACACTTGCCAAAATGGCTAATGGGCTATGTGATAATTTATTGATGGCAGTTTATTTGTCAGCTACCTGCCCTGTAGTAGTTGCACCCGCAATGGATGAAGATATGTGGCATCATGCATCTACAAAAGAAAATCTTAATAAAATAACATCTTTTAATAATAGTATTATTCCAGTTGAAAATGGTGAGCTTGCAAGCGGATTAATTGGTGAGGGAAGAATGGCAGAACCGGAATCTATTGTTAAATGGCTGGATTTTTTTTTTTCAAACAAGCAGGAATTAAAAAATAGAAAAGTTTTAGTAACTGCCGGCCCAACGTATGAAGCAATTGACCCGGTTCGTTTTATTGGTAATCATTCATCGGGTAAAATGGGTGTTGCCATTGCAGAAGAAATGAAAAACAGAGGAGCTTATGTTACATTGGTTCTAGGGCCATCAAACCTTACTGTTTCTGAAAGTATTGAAGTAATAAAAGTAAAATCGGCAAATGAAATGTATGAAGCTTGTGTAAACCGGTTTGGTAATATTGATATTGCTGTTATGAGTGCTGCTGTTGCAGATTACACTCCGGTAAATACGGCATCGGAAAAAATAAAAAAAAATGAAAGCAGTTTTAATATTGAACTTACTAAAACAAAAGACATTTTACAATCGCTTGGAGAAAAAAAGAAAGCTAAACAATTGTTAGTTGGCTTTGCATTAGAAACCAATAATGAAAAAGAATTTGCACTAAAAAAATTGCAGACAAAAAATGCGGATATGATTGTTTTAAATTCTTTGAATGATACAGGGGCAGGTTTTGGATATGATACCAACAAGATTACTATTTTTGATAAGCAGGGAAACGAATATAAATTTGATACCAAACCCAAAAAAGAAGTGGCAAAAGATATTGTTAATACTATTATTCAATTATTACATGCGTAAACTTATTCTTTTATTAGCACTTTTTTTTGTGGTTGTTTTTTCGCAAGCGCAGGAATTAAAAGCCACTATAACAATTGTAAGTAATCAAGTGGGCAATTCGGTAAATCCTGGTGTGTTCCGCACACTGCAAACGGCATTGAATAATTTTTTAAATAACCGTAAATGGACTACCGACAACTTTTTACCCAACGAAAAGATAGACTGTAATTTTTTACTAAACCTGGAATCTACTTCGGAAACAAATGTTTATAGCGCAAGTTTAACTATACAGGCAGCCAGGCCAATCTATAATACTTCTTATCTTTCTCCAATAGTAAACTTCCGGGATGAAAATATTAGTTTTAAGTACGTGGAGTTTCAACAACTGGATTTTAATGAAAACAGGG
>JAYSTT010000726.1:0-1950 GCA_043719495.1 Ferruginibacter sp.
AAACTCATGCAGCCAGACACAACCAACGTTTCGTGGTTTAATTTTTTTTCCGACACTCAAACAAATATCAAAATGCTAACTCACATTTGCAAGGTTGGCTTTGTATCTGGTCTTGTGAGCCTTGCAAATGTGAGTTAGCATTTTGATATTTGTTTGAGTGTCGGAAAAAAAATTAAACCACGAAACGTTGGTTGTGTCTGGCTGCATGAGTTTTGTCGAATGTAAAATTGCTATTATAGATTTGGATTGCTGCTGTCTGTACTCAATTTGAGTATTATCGTTGATAGGCTTCCACGTAACTTTAAGATTTACGCAGGTAGTAAAATGTAAATAATTTTAGAAAAAAAATTGTTTTTAAAATTTTGCATTCGTACAAAACCTCACAGCTTTACCGCAGCAACAAAACTGTTCCCTGCTTTTGTATCAATTGTTTGGTACTTGTTTTTGTATAAGCAACTGTCCAAACATATCCCCCCATATTTAATAAAGTACCTTTTATTTTTCCGCTCCACCCTTCTAAAGGATCTTTAGTAAAATAAATTTTTTCGCCATAGCGGTTAAATACCGTCATGCTGTAATCCTGCATATCACAGGCATGTAATGGGCGAAAGTTATCGTTAACCCCATCGCCATTGGGTGTAAATGCGTTGGGCAATAATAATGCACAGGGGCAGTCTTCAAAAATAATATTCATGTTTGCGGTATCCCTGCCACAGCCATTTTGGGCAGTAATATTGTATAAGCCTGCTAGCGTGGCAGTAAATGTGCCGCCTTTGCTACCATCCTGCCAGGTATAATCTGTTGTATTTGCCGTTGGTTTTATAATAAATGTTTCGCCCCTGCATAAAGTGGTATCTTTTGGCAAACCTAATTTTAAAGTGTCGTTAAAAACTACATTTAAACTGTCTTTAAAAACACAATGCCCAACCGTTGCCGTTACGGTATAAAAACCCGGCTTATATATAAAGTAAGTGGATTGATTGGTATTATTCTGGTCGTCACGTTGTGCAGGAATAGATTCCCATTTATAAATACCGGTACCAAAATCTGCATCAAGCACCAAAGTAGTCCCCTGGCAAAGTGCGGTATCATTAAAATTTAATTGTTTATCGCCCCGGTACCTTACAATCATGGTATCCACCACTTCGCATTGCTTACCCACATTTACAAATACCCAATAGCGGCCCTGGTCATTTATTGTAATAGTTGAATCCATATCAATATTATAATTAACCCTGTCATCTACATTAAGGCCTTTGCTACCCCAGGTAAAATCAGTGGCTCCCTGTACATGTGCTGTTAAATTAAAAATTTCTTTAGGGCATAATAATGTATCCGGCCCTAAATTAAATGGAGGTGCTGCAACGCTGCTAAAGTTAATATTTACTGTATCACTATAGGCACCACAACCTGCCACGGCAATATTTACAATATACTGACCTCCTGGTGCCGTTACTGGCAACTGGGATTGTGTTGCTGGTAACACCGTACCATTTAACAACCACTGGTATGTAGCATTTTCACTGGTTGCATTTAAAGAAAGTTGTTCTCCCCGGCAAAGTAAATGATCTCTTCCTAAATCAAGATCAGGTTCCCTTGTAAAAAAAACACCAATAGTATCTGTAACCTGGCAGCCATTTATTTTTACAGTGTAAGTGCCGGTTTTTTTTACTGCAAGCACCGGGCCTTTAGTAAGTGTGTCATCATTCCACTCGTACAAGGCATTGGCAACAATGGGAGCGTTTAATATGTATGTTCCGGTATCGCCACATAAGAATACATCAGGACCAAAATTATGTACAACAGGCAAAACAAAAGTAATGGTATCGGTTAAATCAATAGTGCCTGCCCCCGGATCAACTACATGTAAAGAAATTATATAAGTACCAGGTGTATTGAAAATATGGGTGGGTTGCTGAATATCTTTTGCAGTATTTAATAATCCGCTGG
>JAYSTT010000727.1:0-11301 GCA_043719495.1 Ferruginibacter sp.
GGTTGCAGCAACGCTGTTAATAAAAACCGGTTTTGTTGTTTCAGCATAATTAAAAATTTTATTTTCATGCATAATAAAAAATGCATCCGCATCTGAATAATTTGCAAAAGAAAAATTAGTATTTCCCTTTATCCATTGAATATCAGTTGAATTTACAGTTAATTCATCCCATTGGTTATCTGCTGCAAGTACAACAATTGTCATTTATTATTTTTTTACAAAAATAGGTGGTTACAAAAAGATATATTTGTATTTCCTTTTAAATAAACCAACAATGGCAAAAGAAATAATTAATACCAATAATGCACCTGCACCAATTGGCCCATATAATCAGGCAGTTTTAGCAGGCAATTTACTTTTTATATCGGGCCAGATAGCGCTAAAACCCGGAAGTGGAGAATTGGCCAATGCAGATATAATTGAGGAAACACACCAGGCAATGCAAAACCTTAAAGCAATATTAACCGAAGCATTAATGGATTTTAGTAACGTTGTTAAAACCACCATTTTTTTAAGCGATATGAATTTTTTTGGACAGGTTAATGAAATTTACGGCAAATATTTTAGCGGCGATTTTCCGGCAAGAGAAACTGTTGCTGTAAAAGGCTTGCCTAAAAATGTAAATGTGGAAATAAGTATGATTGCAGCAAAATAGGTATTAGAGCTCTGGTAAATTATTTGCTGTAAATTGAATTACAGGTCTTTCTCCTTTAGGAACTAATACAATGATATTTGTTTTTAGGGTTTCACCATTGCGGAAAATGTACCCCACTTTAACAGTTTTTGTTACTTCTTTTCCGTTTTCCTGCAGCTTGGCGTTTACATAAAAATCCCTGGCTTTTACATTGCCCGCTTTTGCAGTTAAACGTTTTCCGTTTGCATTGGTACAATTAAAGCCGGCTATTATATTTGCAGCTTCGGAGGATAATAAAGAAATCCTTTCAGCATAAATTTTAGTGCAGCCGCTTTTATTAGTGGCATACAGAGTAATTTCGAACCGGTTATACTCTTCGTCCTTTACGGTTTTTTGCTGTTCGTTTTTGATAAAATAACCATATTCTATACCCTCAATGGTTTCTGGCTTTTTTTCTTCCAGATTAACTATTTGAGCAATGCACTGAAAAGAACAAAGTAAGAGAAGGGGAATAAAAAAAGTAGTTTTACCAAACATAAAGAGTTTTAATTTTACAGGTAAGATAAAAAATAATAAGCAGAATGGGTAATGAAAAATTAGTTATTGTAACAGCTAAGGCTCACCAATTCCTTAATGACAGTTTACAAAAAAAAGGCTATAAGGTTTTAAATCTTCCTGAAATAAGCTATTATGAATTACAATCACTTATTAACGAGGCGGAGGGATTAATAGTAACTACAAGATTAACGATTGATAAAAACATTTTAGATAAAGCAGGTAAGTTAAAATGGATAGGAAGATTAGGAAGCGGTATGGAATTGATTGATGTAGACTATGCTGTTGCAAAGAGTATAAAGTGTGTTAGCAGCCCCGAAGGAAACCGCAATTCGGTAGCAGAACATGCCCTGGGGATGTTACTGAGCATACTGCATAAAATAACCAGCAGTTATCTTGAAGTAAAAAATAATGAATGGATAAGAGATGCCAACCGCGGTACAGAATTAAGTGGTAAAACTGTGGGAATTATAGGCTTTGGAAATACGGGTAGTTCTTTTGCAAAATTGCTTTCATCTTTTGATGTAACCGTTTTAGCTTATGATAAGTATAGATTTGGATTTGCCAAAGAATATATAAAAGAAGCCAACCTGGAACAAATTTGCCGTTATGCAGATGTAATAAGTTTTCATTTACCCTTAACAGACGAAACCAAATATATGGCCAATGATGATTTTTTTAATGCCCTTCAACAAAAACCCATATTTATAAACACTTCAAGAGGAGAAGTGGTTAACACCCCGGCACTTATTAACGCCTTAAAGGGGAATAAAATTTCCGGCGCAGCGTTAGATGTATTGGAGAATGAGAAAATAAAAACCTTATCTAGCCTTGAAAAAGAGCAAATGGATTTTCTCACCGGGCAGGCAAATGTTATTATAACACCGCATATTGCGGGATACAGCCAGGAGGCATTTTATAAAATGAGTTCCATAATACTGGAAAAATTAGGTATTTAAAATTTTCACTACTTTTGCAATACATGCAACGCCTTGGCAATCTGGGGCGTTGTATTTTTTTTCTCTTTACTAAATAGATTTTTATGAGTGCAACTACTAATTACGTTACAAAAGAAACCTTTGAAAAAATGAAGGAAGAGCTGCATGGCATGAAAAAAGTTGACAGGCCAGCTGCCAGCAAGGCAATTGCCGAAGCCAGAGAAAAGGGTGACTTGAAAGAAAACGCTGAATATGATGCAGCCAAAGAAGCACAGGGTATGCTGGAAGCAAAAATTAAATACCTGGAGGGAATAATTGCCACGGCCCGTATATTGGATGAAACCAATATTGACACCAGTAAAGTAAGTATTCTTACCAAAGTATCGCTTACCAATATGGGTACTAAAAAGAAAGTTACGTACCAGATTGTTTCGGAAAAAGAGGCTGATTTAAAACTGGGTAAAATTTCTGTTACCTCACCCATTGGTAAAAGTTTATTAGGAAAAGTTATTGGAGATGTAGTAGATGTAACTGTACCTGCGGGCATTTTAAAATTTAAAGTAGAAGATATTACAATTTAGTTTTTTGCTGTATATTTTTATGATCCATTCTTTTTTGATGGGCTTTTTCTATGGTATATTTAATAAAAAAACGATGACTATCTTTTCAAAAATAATTGCAGGTCAAATACCCTGTTATAAAATTGCGGAGAACGATAAGTTTTTTGCTTTTTTAGATATTGAACCCATTGTTAAAGGCCATGTGCTGGTGGTACCCAAAGTAGAAGTGAACAAATTATTTGATGTACCGGATGAATATCTTGCCGGAATGCTGGTATTTGCTAAGCCTATTGCACATGCTATTGAAAGAGCTTTTAATTGCGACCGGTGTGGTATAAGTGTAATTGGACTGGAAGTGTCTCATGCACATGTGCATTTAGTTCCTATCAGTTCGGCAAATGATTTAAATTTTACAAAAGCTAAAATAAAAACAACTGCCGCTGAGTTAAAGGAAGTACAGGAAAAAATATTGAATAAACTGCACTTTAATTTATCTGCAACCTGAAACCCACTCCATGTATGGTTTCTAAAGCAATTTTGGGATCAGCCTTTAAATATTTGCGCAGTTTGGTTATAAATACATCCATGCTGCGGCCTAAAAAATAATCATCTTTACCCCATACATTAAGCAATACTTCTTCCCGTTTTAAAATCTTATTAATGTGTGTAGAAAAGAATTTTAACAGGTCGGCTTCACGTTGGGTTAGTGGCAATATTTCTTTATCGTTATAAATTTTAAGTTCGTTGTATGCAAATCTCAAAGTGCCTAACTTGTATTCTTCGGCACCATCTGATTGCAGTTTTTTTGTTCTGCGTAAAAAAACATCCATTCGCATAATTAATTCCTTTATGCTGAAGGGCTTGGTTATATAATCATCTGCACCGGTTTCAAAACCTTTTAGTTTATCTTCTTCCAGGCTTTTAGCTGTTAAAAATATTACAGGAATTACATCACTTTGCTGCCGTATTTTTTTTGCCAGCGAAAATCCATCTCTTACCGGCATATTAATATCCAGTAAACAAATATCAAAATTATTTTTCTGAAATTTTTGCCATGCCGTTTCTCCATCGGTACAATGGGTTACTTCAAAACCTGCATCCTGCAAATTGTCTTTAATAACAAAACTTAAAGAAAGGTCATCTTCGGCCAGTAAAACTTTTGCTTTGATCATTTTACAAAATTTGGTTTACAGGAATTTTAATAATAAAAGTACTCCCATTTTTTGGCTGGCTTTTAACCTCAATTTTTCCTCCGTGTTCATCAATAACTTTCTTAACAAAACTTAAACCAAGTCCAAACCCTTTTGCAGTATGTAAATCTCCTTCAGTGACTCTGAAAAAGCGGTTGAATATTTTTTTCTGATTTTCTTCGCTGATACCAATACCGTTATCTTTAATGGCAATGCAGCAGTTATTTCCTTGGGTATAAGTTGAAATATCTATTTGAGGGCTGCTCGAATACTTAATTGCGTTTTCAATAAGATTGATAAAAGTCAAGAGCATATAATATTTATCTGCGGTAACCATATTATTAGCAGACGAAAATGCTGTTTGTATAATGGCATTTTTTTGTTCAACCAAAGGGTGTAAGTTGCTAATTGCCTCTTTTAATAAATTGGTTACATCAAATTTTTCTTTTTCAAGCTGCAGCGCATTGCTATCGGTATAGGCAATTTCTAAAAGCCTTTGTGTTTGTCCCTGCAAATGAGTTATTTGCTCATCAATAATAGCCGCGTAGTTTTTTAACTTATCCGGCTTGTTCGCAATATCTGGTTGCTGTAAAACCTCCGCAGCAATTTTAATTACTGCTAATGGTGTTTTAAATTCATGTGTAAAATTATTTACAAAATCTTTTTGAGTTTCGTTTAAAAATTTTTGTTTGTACAGATAAAAAATGCTTGCCCCAAAAGCAATTAAAACCAGCAATAATAAACCTCCAGATGCAATCCAAAAATACATTTGCTTTAAAATATATTCTCCGCGGTGAGGAAAAAAAAGAGCAATATAAGAATAGTCTCTTTTTAATACGGGAAGTAAAGTTTTAAGGGTTGGCGGATGATATGCATCTGGTAAATCAATATATTGTTCTTCAGTAAAGCTATTTTTTTCCTGATTGTAAATTGCAGCTTTACAATCAGTATAAACATTAAAATCGGTTAGTTCGGCTTTTAAGTTGGTCCAAAGACTATCTAAATGGGGGTTACAATCAATCCTTAATAAATATAAATCAGGCTTGGGGTTTTCAATTTTCTTTTGCACATTATCGCTTACATCGTTAACTAATTCCATGTCATCATAAAGGCCACGGATACTTTTAGAAACATTAATATTGAATTGTTTTTCTTCGTATTTATAAACTTTTTGCAACCAGAATAACTGTACAGCAATAATGATTGTAACCAATACTGTACTAGTTAAAATTACCAACCGCAATGTTTTTGAACGAATGACCATAAACTGTTTGTGGTTTTCAATTGGCGCTATAAAATAAAAAAATGAACTGTCTCTTAAAAATATAATGCAAAGATTTATAAATATGATGTTAATGATTTGTTGTTTGCTTTTAAAGCTCTTTTAAAACATTAAGTAAAAAACACTACACTTTCTTTAAGCGTTCCGGATTTTGTGCAATAAATGCTTCCCATCCTTTTAATTTATTTCCTGCAGCTGCTAATGGGGTTTTCTGCTGAAAATAATGACAAACTGCAACTGCCAATGCATCAGTGGCATCAAAATGTTTTGGATTATCTTTAAAATTTAAAATCTGTTGCAGCATCTTCATCACCTGTTCTTTATTGGCATTGCCATTGCCGGTTAAAGATTGTTTTACTTTTTTGGGAGAATATTCTGTTACTTCTATACCATGCCGCATGGCAGCAGCAATGGCAACACCCTGTGCCCTTCCTAATTTCAGCATACTTTGAACATTTTTTCCAAAAAACGGAGCTTCAATGGCAAATGTAGTGGGTTGGTATTTGGTAATTAAACCACTTACGGTATTAAAAATGAGTTGCAATTTTTTATAAGTATCTTTTACTTTACCTGGTTGTAATACACCCATTTCCAGCAGCGAAATTTTATTTTGGTTCACTTCAATTAAACCATAACCCATAATGATTGTGCCTGGGTCAATTCCTAAAATGATAGACGGTTTTATCTTTGGCACACTAAAAATTTTTTGGGTTTAATAATTGAACTAACATTGCGTATTGAACAAAAGTATTAAAATATTAATCAACTATTTTTTAGGCCCTGTATTATTAGTGGTGCTTTGCTTTAGTTTGTACCGGCAATTAATGCAGCAGGCCGACCTGGAACTACGCTGGCAACAGGTTAAACAGAGCTGGCAAAGCTGGAAATTTTTAACTGTAATAATTTTAATATTGGTTAACTGGGGAATTGAAGCCAAAAAATGGCAGTTACTGGTGCAGCATGTGCAGCCATTCTCACTCTTTAAAGCATTTAAATCTGTATTAGCAGGTTGCAGCATAACCATGCTTACACCCAACCGAATTGGAGAATATGGGGGAAGAATATTATTTTTGAAGGAAGAAAACCGCATTAAAGCAATATCACTGAATATTGCCTCAAGTATAAGCCAGTTATTGATTACAATGGTAATGGGATGTGCAGGTTTAATTTATTTAAGGTTTTTTTCACATAACAACAGCAACGTTTTAAGCGTTTTACCTGACTTTTGGGGTAATGTGCTGATCTATTTCAGCATTACAGCAACTGTTTTACTTTTTTTACTTTATATAAGATTGGCTTGGCTGGTACGTTTAATAGAAAAAGTACCCGCTTTTACAAAAGCTGTAAAACATGTAACAGTACTGGATGAATTTTCGGCAAGAGAGTTACTTAAATTACTGTTACTGTCATTGTTGCGTTATTTAGTTTTTGTTTTGCAGTATATTTTATTATTGCAGGTAATGCAGGTAAATATTGAATGGGGCTTAAGTTTTTGGTTGATTACTGTTTTTTATTTAGTAATGGCTGTTGCACCCACTATTGGTTTTTTAGAATTACCTGTAAGGGCAAAAGCAAGTATGGAGTTGATGAAATTATACAGCACCAATACTTTAGGTATTGAAACTGCTGCCTTGTCAATTTGGTTAATTAATTTGGTACTGCCTGCATTAATCGGGAGCTTATTAATTTTAAGTATTAAAATTGTAAAAGAGAAATGATACGTTACGCAAAGTTTTGTTTGATTATTTTGGGGTTATGCTGTTTAAGTTTTAAACCTGCTTACAATGATGATTTTTGTGGTATAAAAAACACAGCGTTCAAAGCAGATGAAGTAGTAACCATGAAAGTTTTTTACAACGCCATGGGGGCTTATATTGGTGCAGGCGAAGCAACTTTTACAACTACACTGGAACGTTTAAATGGCAAACCTGTTTATCATTGTGTGGGAGAAGGTAAATCGTATTCTTTCTTCGATAATTTTTTTAAAGTACGGGACCGTTACGAAAGTTATATTGATACTGCTAACCTTATACCCTATAAATTTATACGCAACGTTGATGAAGGGGGATATAAAAAATACAATAACGTAACCTTTAATCAAAGTGCAGGCACGGCAGTAAGTACCAACGGCGTTTTTAAAGTAACTAATTGCATACAGGATGTGGTAAGTGCCGTGTATTATGCCCGTAATATTAATTTTGATAATTACAAAGTAAACGATAAAATCCCCTTTGATATGTTTTTAGATGACGAAGTATATCATTTATACCTTCGTTATCTTGGTAAAGAAAAAATAAAAACCCGTTACGGAAAATTTAATGCTATAAAATTTAAGCCACTATTAATAAAAGGAACCATTTTTGAAGGAGGAGAAAAAATGAATGCCTGGGTCAGTGACGATGCCAATCATTTATTATTACGCGTAGAAAGCCCCATTGCAGTTGGAAGTATTAAAATAGATATGATGGGGTATAGGAATTTGCGCTATCCGTTAACTTCGTTAACAAGTGTAAGGTAGTTGCTTAAGAGGGATTTTTTTAACCCTGCTATATTTCTTCACTCAACTTTATTGGCGTCGCACTCTTGTGCAGTATATCTTTAATGCACTTTTATCATCTGGTATTTGCTGTCTGATTCTTTTTCTGTCATTTGCTAATTGCAGCATTTTTAAACTCTTGAAGAGGTTTCAAAAACCTTTTACAAATTTGCGTAACCTACACAAACCTCCAGGAGTTTAAAGAAAACTTTCGCTTACTGAAAATTACTTTAAACCTCATCCAATTTAAAAATGTCTTTAAACCTCACTCCTTTTTCTGTCATTTGTAAATTGCAACATTCATTTACGGGGTCGTGTTCAAAAAATAAAATATAATTATTTTCCAGCGCTTCTGTAAGAAAAGCTTTCTTTTCATTTAATGTAGTAAGCGGAAACATATCATAGCCCATTACATACGGCAAAGGGATATGAGCAACAGAGGGTAATAAATCTGCCATAAAAACAATTGTTTTACCATTGTAATTTATTTTAGGCAGCATCATGGCATCGGTATGACCATTAACTGTAAAAAAAGTTAAGTTAGTAGTAATAGGCGTTTGGTGAGTGGAAAGCCGTGAATGATAAGCTGTTAAAAGATCTGCATCCGATGAATTATTACCAAGGTCTAAAAACTTCAATTGCCCGCTTTCTTCAAGCGGTAAAATATTCTCTTTTAAAAAACTGGCTTTTTCCCTGTCGTTGGCATTTGTAGCCCAATTCCAATGTTTCTTATTACTCCAGTAAGTGGCATTTTTAAAAGCAGGCACTAATTTATCAGCCTCTCTTATTATTGCTCCGCCGCAATGGTCAAAATGCAAATGGGTTAAAAAAACATCTGTAATATCGTCTTTACTAAACCCGTGTTTCGCCAAAGACTTATCCAGGGTATCATTGCCATGTAAATAATAATGGCCAAAAAATTTTGCCTCCTGTTTATCACCCATGCCGGCATCAATCAGAATAAGTTTTCCATCCTCTTCAATTAATAAACAACGCAAAGCCCAGCTGCACATATTATTTTCATCGGCAGGGTTTAGTTTATTCCAGATGCTTTTGGGTACCACACCAAACATAGCGCCACCATCTAATTTAAAATAGCCTGCGTTAATGGAATATAATTTCATACAGTAAAATTAATTAGTAACTGCTTTACTTTTTTGTGCACTAAGCGTTACCAATAAAAATAATAATCCCAGTACAAAAAATACAATTAACGCCAATAGTGAATTACGCATGTTGCCAGTTAAGCCTTCTATTAAGCCAAAGCTGAATAAACCAATTACAATGGCTAATTTTTCAGTTACATCGTAAAAACTAAAGAAGGATGCAGTGTCTTTTGTTTCGGGCATTAGTTTGCTATAAGTGGAACGGCTAAGGGATTGTATGCCCCCCATTACCAGGCCTACTAGCGATGCCAAAATATAAAAATGTATTTCGGTGGTTATAAAATAACCTGTAATACATACCCCAATCCATAATAGAACAGTAAAAATTAAAACTTTAATATTGCCATAAGTTGCAGATAATTTAGACATGGCAACAGCACCTGCAATAGCCACCAATTGAATTATTACTGCGGTGATAATTAATTTGTCATCAGCTAATTTTAATTCTTTAATACCAAAGTCTATGGCTACCAGCATTACTGTTTGTACTCCCATACTATAAAAGAAGAAGGCCGATAAAAATCTTTTTAAAACCTGCATGTGTATCACTTGCTGCCAAACTAATTGCAGTTCATGAAATCCATTTACCAATACGTGTTTTTTTGATTTCCTTTCGCTTTTAGGGTTAATAGGCAGCCTGTTAAATGTTATTTGTGCAAAGCCTACCCACCAAATACCTACTAATAAAAAAGTAAGGGTTAGTGCCAGGCCTTTATCTTTCATTGTCATTACCATAGCAAAACCAACTAATTGCATCAGTACACTGCCAATGTAACCCATAGTGTAACCTTTAGCACTAACCCTGTCCATATCTTTTTCTGCTGCTATCTCCGGTAAATAAGAATTATAAAATACCTGGCTTCCGTAAAAACCTATGCCTGCAAACATAAAACATATCAGGCCAAGGGTAACATGATCTTTATCAAAGAAAAAAAGCAAGGAACAGCTTAAGGCACCCAAATAGCAGAAAAAGCGCATGAAATTTTTCTTATTGCCTTTATAATCTGCAATGGAAGAAAGTACAGGCGAGAGGCAGGCGATTACCAGGAAGCCGAATGATAAAACATAATCTTTCAATTCGGTATTTACAAAACGGCGGCCTAAAAAGTTAATACCGTCCGGAAATTTTTCTAATGAAGTTACGGCTGCATAATACGCCGGGAAAAATGTAGTGGTAATTACTAAATTATAAACGCTGTTGGCCCAGTCGTACATGGCCCAGCCATTAATAACTTTTTTGGATGCAGTTTGCATTGGTTTTATTTATTGGGATGAAATGCTTGAACACTAAAAGGGAAATTAGTAATTTATCATCAAAATAAATAAAGAAATTACAGTTATTGTGTAATAACACCTCGCCAGATAAGCAGCAATAAAATGATGCCTGCAATAATGCGGTACCATCCCCAAACTTTAAAGCCATGTTTTTTTAAGAAGCCAATAAAAAATTTGATAGCCAATAATGCTACAACAAATGCTACTATATTGCCAATAGCCAGCTGTTTTATTTCATTAGTGGAAAAGCCGCCGTTATAGCTGTAATATTTATATAATTTATAAACTGTTGCAGCAAGCATAGTAGGCACAGCCAAAAAGAAAGAAAATTCTGCAGCAGCATTACGGGTTAATTTTAAACTCATACCTCCAATAATTGTTGCGGCACTGCGGCTGAGGCCCGGCAATAAAATGGCCAGGCATTGAAACAAACCAATTTTTAATGCCGTTAATGGTCGCACTTCATTTTCGGTTTTAATTTCAGGATTTTTAAAAATGTTATCTGCAAACAAAAAGAAAATACCACCCACCAGCATTACTATTGCAATAAATAAAGGACTTTCCAGCAAGTCATCAATTTTTTCACTGAATAATTTGCCAAAAATTAATGCAGGAATTACTGCTATGATAAGCTTTACATAAAATTCCCAGCGTTTAAAATCGAAAAATTTTTTCCAATATAGTACCACTACAGAAAGTATGGCGCCTAATTGAATAGCAACAGTAAATACCTGTGTAAACTTATCGGTATTGCTTATGCCCAAAAGGTTTTCGGTAATACGCATATGCGCTGTGGAAGAAATAGGCAAAAACTCTGTCAACCCTTCTACTATGCCAATAATAACTGATTGTAAAGCATCCATGCAGCTCTGGTTTTAAAAAGATAAAACAAAAATTGCGAAGCAATAAACTCCGCAAGTAATTATTCATTATCTATTACTAATTGTTCTTAGGTTTTTTCATTATTGCAAAAATTTCGATAACCAACCCTGCAATAATTAAAATGGGGGCAATGGTAATGCGGGTGGTGCTGTACACCTCGTTTGCGTTAAAGACTTTTGGATCAGCACTTTTGCCACCAGCCATTAAAAAAAAGCCAAAAGCTATCACAGCCAAGCCTATAAGCATCCAAATATAATTATCTTTTGTAAAAAGGTTGTTATTA
>JAYSTT010000728.1:0-1942 GCA_043719495.1 Ferruginibacter sp.
CATTCTTTACATTTTCCCGGATTTACTGAATTAGCCTGGTACCCTAACAGAGATTCGCTGAGTTACGTTCCAATATACAAATTAGAAAATGCCAACACCTTTATAAGAACTACGCTGCGTTATCCGGCTTTTTGCATGGGGTGGGATTATATTGTGAATCTTGGTTTAACAGATACCGAAGACCATGATAATATTATGGATTGCGAAACTTATGCAGATTGGTTAGAAAGAAAATTATATTTGGTTGAAGACAGAGAGATGGAGCTGAAAGAATACATAGATCTGTATGTGCATGAAGATTTTCATGAAGAAATATTGAAGCAGTTTACTTTTTTAGAATTAAACTCTAATAATAAATTGCCTAAAACGGCTCAATGCTCTGCAGATATTTTACAATTTGCTGCAGAAACAAAACTGGCAATGCAGCCACAGGATAAAGACATGATTGTAATGCTGCATGAAATAACTTATGAGTTAAACGGGCAACAACACTATATTAAAAGCAGCCTTTTAGTTAAAGGAGAAGATAATTTACGAACCGCAATGGCAAAAACCGTTGGCCTTCCACTGGGTATAGCTGCTAAATTAATTTTAAATGGAACCATACAACTTACAGGATTGCATATTCCCACCACAAAAGAAATTTATGAGCCTGTGCTGAAAGAACTTGAAGCGTATAATATTAAATTTACAGAAACTGAACTTATTGCCTGATGAAAAAATTTGCTTTATCCATTGAGGAGGCTATTAAGGCATTAGAAAAAGAAACAGATAAAAAATTTACTGTGTTATTGAAGCAGGGCAGCATGCAAATAGAATATTTTGCCCCGAAAGATATTGATACACAAACCCCGCATTTACAAGACGAAATTTATGTAATTACTTCCGGTGATTCCAATTTTTACAGAGATGGAGAAACTATAACCTGCAAAACCGGTGATATACTTTTTGTGCCTGCCGGAATGGAGCACCGGTTTGTAAATTTTAGTAATGATTTTGCAACATGGGTAATTTTCTATGGTCCACAGGGAGGCGAAAAGATTTAACCCAACTTACTATCATAAAAAATTCCTTTTTCTGCATCTAAAATATCATTATCCCTGTTGGCAATAATAAGATTTTTATACTCATTTACTTTTACCCAGTAAATAATCCAGCATACAATAAAGCCCAGCGTAAATAATAGACCAACTACTGGAATTATTCCGCATAAAGCCAATATGTTTTTTGCAAGGCCAATATTATAAGTTGGCCTGTCTTCATTACAGGGAATATTTAAGCGGTTACATTCAGCCTTTATTGAATCGGCAATATTACTAACTGTAAAAAACTGCCAGATATAATTGAAGAGCGGTATTAGTAATAGCCATACCTGGCCAGGGGGCATTTTTCTATTTTCAGGAATAATGGCTTCTAAAGTTTTTTGCAGGGTTATTAAATAAAATATTACAGGAATAATAAACAGCAATACCAATATCAGGGTTAGTTCTGATGCTCCGGGCATGATTAAATTTTTTGGTTGATTAAAAGTAATTAGAACTTAACCCCTGTCAAAATAATAATTTTTTTAACTCTTCCACTCCTTCTGTGGCAGGTTTTTCTATTAAATGAAGATTAGGGTAATTATTTACCTGTGGTATTTTTTTATCAATAATAAATTTGGGTAAAAACGGCGGTGCATAATGTAATAAGGATGCAGCAGGATAAACCTGTAAGGATGTCCCAATAACTACAAAATAATCGCAGTCGTGTAATAATGCAGCAGCTCTTTCCATTATGGGTACCGGTTCTTCAAACCAAACAATGTTCGGTCTGAGCTGAAATCCGTCAGGTGCTAAATCTCCCAAATTTATATCAGCTCTTATCTCATAAATTGTATTTACATCTGCCACACTTCGCATTTGAAAAATTTGTCCGTGCAAATGCATTACATTACTGCTGC
>JAYSTT010000729.1:0-28254 GCA_043719495.1 Ferruginibacter sp.
AGCTGCATCAATTTATTCCAGTTGATATCGGCATAAAAAACAGGTTGTTTGCAATCGAATTTTTCGGCAGTCTTTTTATTTACTTCGCCAATTACAGCAACGGATTCATTTTTAATTTTTACAGTAACTGCATTATTTAATTTTTCATTTTCCTCAATCAAAAATTCATTTATTGATAAACCTGTTAATGCTGTAATCTTTTCTATAACTCCTTTTACAAAATAAAAATCTGTTTTTTGTGCTTTATTGTTCCATTCGGTTTCGGATTTATTGCCAGAAACAAATAAGCTTAAATGATTTTTTTCTGCATAACTCCCTACTGCATCAGTAGAATAGGTTTTACCAAATTCAAAAAAACGAAGGTTGTTATTTTTTCTGTTTAAATTATGTGTAATAGTTTCTAATCCGGTTTCCAGCATAGAGGGCCGCATTACATTCAACTCTTCGCTTAAATTATTAATCATTTTTACAGTGCTTTGCAATATTTCGTCTGTAAAATATGCACTGTTAGTAATGCTATTAGTAAATATTTCGTTAAAGCCAAGGCCAACTAAATAATAGGCAATCTTTTCTTTGTAAGCTGTTTCATGTGCAAGAGTTTCCACCGCAGGTGCAATAGTTATTGTTTGCTGTATTTCTACATTGTCCAACCCATCAATACGCATAATTTCTTCTACCAAATCTGCTGCAATGGTAATATCGGGTTTGCTAAAAGGTACTTTTACAAACAGTTCATCCAAGCCTTCTTTTATCATTTCGAAACCAAGGCTGGTTAAAATATTTTTTATAGTATCGCCATGATAATTTTTGCCGCTTAATTTTTTAAGGTAATGATACTTAAGCCCTACTTCTGTTTTTTGTTTTGGGGTTGGGTACACATCAATAACATCACTTGCAATTTCGCCACCAGCAATTTCTTTTATCATTATTGCGGCACGTTTTAATACATTTACGGCGTTGCTAATATCCACACCTTTTTCAAAACGTGTAGCCGCATCGGTACGTAATCCATGGCGTAAAGATGTTTTACGAATAGTTGTAGGATTAAACCAGGCACTCTCTAAAAAAATATTTTTTGTATTTGTTGTTACACCACTGTGCAAACCACCAAATACACCACCAATACACATTGGGGCTTCGGCATTGCAAATCATTAAATCTTCGGCCGATAATTTTCTTTCTTTTTCATCTAAGGTTACAAAAGTTGTTGCTTCGGGCAGGTTTTTTATAATTACTTTATTGCCGGTTATCTGGTCTGCATCAAAAGCGTGTAAAGGCTGGCCTGTTTCGTGTAAAATAAAATTAGTAATGTCAACAATGTTATTAATTGGGCGTAATCCTATGCTCTTTAATTTTTGCTGCAACCATTCAGGGCTTTTTGCTATAGTTACCCCTTGTAAACTTACTCCGCTGTAACGTTGGCAGGCCTCAGCATTTTCAATAGTTACTTCTATTGGTAAACCCTGGTGATCTGGTTTAAAATTATTTTTAAAAGGCATTTTTACCAGTGTATCTTTTTTGTTGTGGTGCGATAGATAAGCACACACATCTTTTGCCACACCTAAATGGCTCATGGCATCCATGCGGTTGGGTGTTAAGCCAATTTCAAAAATAATATCATTATAAGTATTAAAATAAGCTGCAGCAGTGGTACCCACCATTGCATCTGCAGGCAAAACTATAATGCCGGTATGGCTTTGGCCCAGGCCAATTTCGTCTTCAGCACAAATCATTCCATGGCTTTCGGCACCACGGATTTTTGCTTTTTTCATGGTTAAAGGTTCGCCACCTGTTGGATAAATAGTAGCGCCTATAATTGCCACTACCACTTTTTGTCCTGCTGCAACATTGGGTGCACCGCAAACAATTTGTAATGGTTCATCGTTGCCAATATTTACTTTTGTAAGTGATAATTTATCTGCATCAGGATGTTTTTCGCATTCCAGCACTTCTCCAATTACTAAACCGTTTAATCCCCCTTTTATTTCTTCATAAGCTTCCATACTTTCTACTTCCAGCCCAATGGATGTAAGTATTTTACTTAACTTTTCCGGATCCGTTTTTTCGGGCAGGTATTCACTGAGCCAGTTATAACTAATAGTCATTTATTTTATAAATTTTGGCAAAGATAGTTTTTTAGGTTTTATGCATCATTCAGACTGCAATAGCAAAAAACTAATCATTCTGATTGAGAATTACAAGTGTAGAAAATAACCATAAGGTGCAGAAAAAGAAGATTTAAAAAATTACAGTGTTAATAATTATAAAATTATGCCATTATTGTTGATTTTTGCATGTTAATATCCCTGTTTATAACCGGTTAATAAGCTACTTTTGTATGTGAATTGGGTGTGGAGAATGAATATAAAATTAGTAGAATTACTTAATGTTAATAAACTAAAAGGTTTTTGCATTTATCTTAGCCGCCCAGCAAAAAAGAATAACCCTAATACGCAAACAAAACATGGAACTTACTAACTATAATAAAGACAAAAAACTACGCCGTAAATCGCCGCCCGACCTTACTTCCATGATGTATGGCAAAGTGCCACCGCAAGCAAAAGAATTAGAGGAGGCTGTTTTAGGGGCAATAATGCTAGAGAAAAGTGCATTTGATACAGTAGTGGAAATATTAAAACCAGAGTGTTTTTATGTAGAGGCGCATCAGCGTATTTATAAAGCCATGCAGGGGCTCGCCATAAAAAGTTTACCCATAGATTTATTAACCGTGGTAGAAGAATTAAAATTCAGGGAAGAACTGGATTTAGTTGGCGGGCCATATTATGTTACCAAACTTACCAATGCGGTTGTATCATCGGCCAATATTGATGCCCACAGCAGAATTGTTTTACAAAAATTTATTCAAAGAGAATTAATAAGAATTAGTGGCGAAATTATTGGCGATGCTTACGAAGACAGTACAGACGTATTTGATATGCTGGATGAAGCAGAGGGAAAGTTATTTGAAATAACCAATAGTCACCTGCGTAAAAATTTTGACAGTATTGATACCGTGCTGGTAAAAACTATACAGCGTATTGAAGATATGCGAAACCGGCAGGAAGATATAACCGGTGTGCCAACAGGTTTTGTTTCATTAGATAAAATAACTTATGGATGGCAGCAAACTGATTTAATTGTACTGGCAGCAAGACCTTCTGTGGGTAAAACTGCTTTTGCCTTAAACCTTGCCCGTACTGCGGCATTGCATCCCACTAAACCCACTGCAGTTGGTTTCTTTAGTTTAGAGATGAGCAGCAGCCAGTTGGTACAGCGTATATTAAGTGCCGAAAGTGAGATATGGCTGGAAAAAATTGCAAGAGGAAAATTGGAAGAGCACGAGATGAAACAGTTATATAAAAGAGGCATTGAACCATTGAGTAAAGCACCGATTTTTATTGATGATACTGCAGCACTGAATATTTTTGAACTAAGGGCAAAGTGTCGCCGCTTAAAAAATAAACACAATGTTGGTTTAATAATAATTGACTATTTGCAATTGATGAGTGGCGCCGGCGAAAACAGAAATGGCAACAGGGAACAGGAGATAAGCCGCATATCAAGAGATTTAAAAGGACTGGCAAAAGAATTACAGGTTCCTATTATTGCATTATCGCAATTAAGTAGAGAGGTGGAAAAAAGAAAAGAAGGTAATAAAATTCCGCAGTTGAGTGATTTAAGAGAATCAGGTGCTATTGAACAGGATGCGGATATGGTAATGTTTTTATACCGCCCGGAATATTATGATATTACTTCCAACGAATTTGGCGAAAGCAATAAAGGCGAGACTTATGTAAAAATTGCCAAGCACCGTA
Source organism: Ferruginibacter sp. (assembly GCA_043719495.1). Lineage (GTDB taxonomy): Bacteria > Bacteroidota > Bacteroidia > Chitinophagales > Chitinophagaceae > Ferruginibacter. The sequence goes on from JAYSTT010000729.1 coordinate 3,816, forward strand.
ATGGTAGTTTGGATACCGTTAAATTGAAAGCTTTATTGCATATTCAAAAATTTATTGAAGATGAAGGCGGAAGTGATTTTGGCGGCGGTGCTACCTCTGCCGGAAACTGGAAACCTGTAACCGGATTAGATGGGGGTGATGGCGCAAAACTGTATATACAAAAGGGCAGCAAGATGAATGATGGAGAGTTTGATGATGATGCACCGTTTTAAAAGTAAAAAATGGAGAATGAATGATAAATTTGTTCTCCATTATTGTTTATGACATTACCCTTTTTCTACAAAGAAGATTTAGTTGCATTAAGCACAGATGTGGTGCTGGATGAAGCCACCAGCAAACATATTGTGCAGGTATTGCGCATGCAAAACGGCGAACAACTGCAGCTTACCAATGGAAAAGGCAATTTATTTGCTGCTGAAATAAAAGACGATAACCGTAAAAAGTGTGCTGTAACCATTTTAAAAACTACCAACTACCAACTACCAACTACCAACATTACTATTGCAATTTCCCTTATAAAAAATAATACCCGCTTTGAATGGTTTTTGGAAAAAGCAACAGAGATAGGTGTTACAGAAATTATTCCGTTTATCTGCGAAAGAACTGAAAAAACTGCTTTTAAGTTGGAGCGGATGAAAAGTATTTTGGTTAGTGCGATGCTGCAAAGCCAGCAATGCTGGTTACCTGTTTTACATGAGCCGGTAAAATTTGCAACATTTGTCAATCAAGCGAAACAGGAACAAAAATTTATTGCACATTGTGAAGATGAAAATAAAAAAGTACCACTTAGTCTTCAAATTTCTAATTCATCAAATCAACTAATTCTTATAGGCCCAGAAGGTGATTTTACCAAGCAAGAGATAAAACTGGCTTTGCAAAATAATTTTATTGCGGTTGCATTAGGTGATACCAGATTGCGGACTGAAACGGCGGGGATAGTAGCGGCAACTTTGCTTTGTACCAAAAGTAATTAAAGCATCTTCTTTTCCCTGGCCAGCTTTTGTAATTGCTGGGTAGAGCTAACATTCAATTTTTGCATTAAATTTTTGCGGTGGGTTTCTACAGTAAAGTGGCTGATGAATAGTTTTTCGGCTATTTGCGGACCGTTAAATCCATCTTCCAATAATTGCAGTGATTCTTTTTCCCTCCTGGTTAATGCTGGTAATCCGTTTAAGGCAGTAGAAACAGAAGAGAACTGTTCCAACATTTTTTCATTGGCAGCCCCGCTTAAAAATATTTTACCATCCATTACTTTATCAATGGCTTCCAGCAATTCGCTGCGTTCCATATTTTTCAATAGATAACCATTGGCTCCCCTGTGCAGCAACTGGGTAATTATAGAGGCATCATTGGCGGAAGTAAGCCCTAGTATTTTACTGTATTTATTTATCATTCTTATTTTATCACATAATTGTAAACCATCAATATCCGGCAGGCTGATATCGAGTAATATAATTTCGGGTTCATTATTTTCTAAAAAATGTATGGCCTCTGCTCCATTTTTTGCAGCAGCAATTATTAATAAATAATCAACATCTTTCAGCATCATTTTAATGCCATCTGTTACCAGTGGATGATCGTCTATAATAAGAATATTTATCATTTAAAAAAACAAATGCTTTTTAATTTTAATTCTCTTCTTAATAGCAATGAGTAAGAATAAATTTTTTTATATCGCTCCATGTTTGTGTGTAAGGCGGTATACCTTTTATTTCTGGGTCGTCATCAGCATCATTAAAATAAATTATACTACGCCATAAAAAATATAATTGACTTTCGTCATATTTTTCTTTAAACCAGCTTAGTAAAGTTTGCCAGTTGAATAATTGCAGTACGGCATAAATATAAAAAAAATATTTCTTTTTGCCCCTGCCACAAACCGTATGCATTTTCATTGCAGCAATATCTTTAAGGAAGAAATAAAAAACCTTATCATGGCTGATAAATGGTTCAATTAATTTTGCCGGCTCATGTACAAAATCGCATTTTATTTTATTGATATAGCAAAACAACATTCTGCTATTACTGTTTATAAGCTGAAAACTGAGTTGGGGGTTACTTGATAATATTATTTCTAACTCTTTTACATTAAATCAGTTGGAGAAAAAAAGTATAGATCAATCGAATTTCTATGCCCTATTTGTAGTGCTAAGGATGTGCCGTTTGCTAAGGCAAATTGTTTTGCAATTAACTCAACAGTAAATAACTGTTGTAAAAGCTGGTAGGTTTCTTTTTCAACTGTAGTAAGATGAAACATGCAATTCTGTTATAGGTATATCGAAATAATGACTGCAAAAATTTGCAGTTTTTGCATCAAGTACTTTACTTTTTTTTAATGCAATTTTAATATCATTTTTTGAGTACAGGTTTTGGAGCAAATAAAAATCCTGTAAAAACCCTTTGGTTAATACTCTCTCTATAATATATTTTTTGTGAAGGGTTACATCTATGCTGTCAATTGGGGTATCCCAGAATAAATATTGCGAAAAAGGAAAAGTTTTGGTTTTCAACTTTGCATCCAGCATTTTTATATCAATACAATTAAAATAGCTGTTCATGCTTTTTGTTATTTCATGAAGTTAATTATAAATTATCATCTTTCTCCGAATTAATATTTGGCGTACGCAACTCTACAGGTTTTTTGCTCCGCTTGCGCAATTGAAGGTTTAAAACTTCTACACCCAAAGAAAATGCCATGGCAAAATAAACATAGCCGTGTGGTATCTCAAATTTTTCCACATGCACACCATCTACAAGTAAAGTAAAGGCAATCAATATTAAAAAAGAAAGTGCCAGCATTTTAAAGGTAGGATGCTGATTAATGAATTTACTTATCCTTCTTGCAAAAATAAACATCACTATCATCGATATAATAACGGCAGCAAAACGTACCACCTGCAGTTTACTCATGCCAACAGATGTTATTATTCCATCCACACTAAAAATAAAATCTATAAGTACAATCTGCCTTATAATGGCAGCAAAACCAGTTCCTGTTTTTTTATGTTCAATGGTTTCATTCGGGTCTTCGCCTTCCAGTTTATTATGAATTTCTAAAGTGGTGTTTACCATTAAAAACAAACCACCAGCAACCATTATTATATCTTTTAAAGAAACAGGATGATCCCAAAGTTTAAACATTTCCTTTTCGCCATTTAATAAATTGCCTAGAATATATAATAAAGCAATTCGCATTACCATCCCTGTAACCATCCAAATACGGCTGGCCCTTTGTTTCTCTTTATCTGTTTTTAATTTACCTAAAATGATAGAAACAAAAATTACATTATCTATACCCAGCATTACTTCCATTAATGTTAGCGCCAGTAAACCGGTAATGCCTGCTGTGGTAAAAAGTTCATTTAATTCATTCATGTATGTTTAGTTTAATCCTTTGCAAATATTTTTTACAATTGCCGGGCCTTCGTAAATAAAACCTGTCCACACTTGGATAAGTGATGCACCGGCATTTATTTTTGCCTTTGCATCGGCTGCAGTAAATATTCCGCCGCTTGCGATGACAGGAATTTGCCCTTTTGTTTTTTGATGAATATAATTTACAATTTCAGTACTTCTGTCTTTAACCGGCAGTCCACTTAATCCACCGGTACCAATTATTTTAAGTTTAGAATTTGGAGTTTGGAGTTGGTCTCTGCTGATTGAAGTGTTGGCGGCAACAAGACCATCCAACTTTATTTCTACAGCTAAATCAATTACATCATCTAATTGTTCATTAGTTAAATCAGGAGCAATTTTTAAGAGAATAGGTTTTTGAATTTTGAATGTTGAATTTTGAATTTGAAGGGTGGTTAATATTTTTTTAAGTGATTCCTTCTCCTGCAATTCTCTTAAACCCGGTGTGTTGGGGCTGCTGACATTTACTACAAAATAATCTACATAATCATGCAAGGTGGTAAAGCAAATTTCATAATCTTTCCAGGCATTCTCGTTAGGAGTAATTTTATTTTTTCCGATATTACCTCCAATAATAATTTTAATTTTTAATTTTTGATTTTTGATTTTTTTAAGCCTTTCAATTATTTTTTCTACGCCATCATTATTAAAACCCATACGGTTAATTAATGCTTTATCCTTTGGTAATCTAAATAATCTTGGCCTATCATTTCCAGCCTGAGGCTTTGGGGTAACAGTACCAATCTCTACAAAACCAAAGCCTAATGCTTCCAGTTCATTTAAATATTTTGCATTCTTATCAAAACCGGCGCCAAGGCCAACCGGATTTTTAAATTTTACATTGCCGATTTTAGTTTGAATGCCAGCGTAATTACCGGGCATATAACATTTAGTAATTAACATTTTTACTCCCGGTATTTTGCAAAGCAGCTTTAATCCATTCATCGAAAAATAATGAACGCTTTCAGGATCAAAAAGAAATAAGAACGAGCGGAGTAATTTGTACATGTGGGCGCAAAAATAGGGTACAGTTTTCAGTTTTTTGTTTTGGATGGGAAATTATACCTTTGGTTTTTAAAGTTGCATAAACAACTAATTTATAAAACAACATTATAGTTCATTAAAATTACTAACGTACAAGAGTGCGACGCCAATGAAGCTGATTAGCGCTTTGTAGTCTGGTACATAAAAAAAATATCATGCAGGAAGCATATATAATTGCAGGTTACAGAACTGCCATTACTAAAAGCAAAAAAGGCGGGTTCAGGTTTACCAGGCCGGATGATTTGGCCATTGATGTAATTAAAGGGTTGCTGGCCAGTGTTCCACAACTTGATGTAAAACGTGTGGATGATGTAATTGTGGGTAATGCGGTGCCTGAGGCGGAACAAGGTTTGCAGGTGGCAAGAATGATCTCTGCAAAAGCAGTAGGTATTCATGCGCCGGGCATTACTATCAATCGGTATTGTGCCAGTGGGTTGGAAAGTATTGCTATGGCAACAGCTAAAATAAGAACGGGAATGGCTGAATGTATTATTGCAGGGGGAACCGAAAGTATGAGCATGGTGCCAACCGCCGGATGGAAAACAGTGCCATCTTATGCTATTGCCAGAGAAGAGCCTGATTATTATTTAAGCATGGGTTTAACTGCAGAGGCAGTGGCAAAAGAATATCAGGTATCAAGAGAAGATCAGGATGCTTTTAGTTTTAATAGCCACTTAAAAGCGGGTAATGCGATTAAAAGCGGATTTTTTAAATCGGGCATTCTTCCAATTAATGTAGAGGAAGTTTATTTAGATGAAAAAGGAAAAAAGCAAAAAAGAAATTATACGGTAGATACTGATGAAGGAGTAAGGGCCGATACTTCCATTGAGGGATTGGCAAAATTAAAACCTGCTTTTGCAGCCGGTGGATGTGTTACTGCTGGTAATTCATCTCAAACAAGTGATGGAGCAGCATTTGTAATTGTAATGGGTGAGCGTATGATAAATGAATTAGGACTAAAGCCGATTGCAAGGTTGGTTAATTGTGCCAGTGCCGGAGTTCATCCCCGTATTATGGGTGTGGGGCCCATTGAAGCAGTACCCAAAGTTTTAAAACAAGCAGGAATGAGTTTGGCTGATATTGATCTGTTTGAATTGAACGAGGCTTTTGCTTCACAGGCCCTGGCAGTAATTAGAGCTTTGGAATTAAATCCGGATAAGGTAAATATTAATGGTGGAGCAATTGCATTGGGGCATCCGCTGGGTTGTACAGGCTGCAAGTTGACCATTCAACTGGTAAATGACATGAAAAGGTTAAACAAAAAATATGGCATAGTAACTGCATGTGTTGGCGGAGGGCAGGGCATTGCCGGCATTATTGAAAATATCGGGTAATAATATTATCTTTAAACCGTTTAATAAATGCCTGTTATTAAACGGGCATTTATAATTAAGTAACCAGGCATCAAATCAACCATAAAACAAATCCTGTAAAAAGCATCCCCAATTAAACTTTACCAAATTTATTAAGTCTGAATTTTTTTATACCACTCTTTCAAATATACTGCTATGGATAGAAGAGATTTTTTTACTGCCAGTAAAACAAAAGCAAAAAAAACAGCCCCTGTACACTTTTCATCACCTGCCCGAACGCTTAGCGGCATCAATCCTTATACTGGCCCCTGGGGTACTAACGAAGTAATTCATCTTTTAAAGCGAACTATGTTTGGGGCTAAAAAAAATGATGTAGATTATTTTACTGGTCGTACCATGAGCCAGGTAGTGGATGAATTATTAAATCCAATAGCCCCTAATCCGGCACCACCTGTAAAAGAATATGCCACTTCTACCACACTTGGGGTAGTGCCGGATGGAAATATTGCACAGGGAACAACATGGATAAATGACATTAACAGCGATGGTACTGTACAAAGCCAGCGCCGGGCATCTTACAAAAAATGGTGGACCGGAGTTTTGATAAACCAGGACCGAAGCATAAGAGAAAAAATTATTTTTCTTTGGATAGATCATTTTGGGAACGAATCGGGAGATGTTGGTAATACTAACTGGATATACAAACAACATGAATTAATCAGGCAAAATTGTTTAGGAGATTTTAAACAATTGGTAAAGAATATTACAGTTGATGTAGCCATGTTGCGTTATTTAAATGGTTATTTAAATTCGGCCACTGCTCCTGATGAAAACTATGGCAGGGAATTACAGGAATTATTTACTTTGGGTAAAGGGCCCGGCAGTAAGTACACAGAGCAGGATGTAAAAGAAGCAGCAAAAGTTTTAACGGGCTGGCAGATTAATGGTACCACGTATCAAAGTGTTTTTACATCCAGCAGACACAGTACTGTAAACAAAACATTTTCTTCTTTTTACAATAATACAATTATTACCGGAAGAACGGGTGCAACAGCGGGTGATTTAGAATTAACAGGTCTAATTAACATGATTTTTGCTCAAAATGAAGTGGCAAAATTTATTGTAAGAAAATTTTACCGCTGGTTTGTTTATTATGAAATTGATGCAGCTACAGAAGCAAATGTAATAACACCATTGGCTGACATTTTTAGAAATAACAACTATAATATAAGACCGGTATTATCAGCCTTGTTCAAAAGTGAACATTTTTTTGATGTACTTAACCAGGGATGTGTAATTAAAACCCCGGCAGATATTGTAATTGGCGCAATACGGGAATTTAATGTTACAATGCCTCTTTTAACCGACTGGGATACCAGTTACGGCCACTGGAATACGTTATACAATTATATGTTTAACATGGGGCTTAACCTGCACGACCCTGCAAACGTAGCAGGTATGCCGGCTTATTACCAGGAACCCTTGTTTCATGAAATCTGGATAACTACAGATTCTTTACCCAAAAGAAATCAGTTTACAGACGTAATGACCAATACCGGCGCTACCAGAAACACTATCAAAATGCAATTTGATTTTGTAGCATACGCCAAGCTGTTCTCCAACCCCGGTAACCCTAATGATTTAATTGACGATGCACTAAAATATATTTACAGGTTGAGTTTATCGCCGCAGGTAAAACAACAAATGAAAACGCAAATGTTGCTTAGTAACCAGTTGTATGATTATTACTGGACCAATGCATGGACCGCTTACATTGCAAGTCCCACAACGGCAAATTTTAATATCATAAATACCAGGTTAAAAGATTTGTTCAGGTATCTAATGAACCTGAGTGAATATCAATTGAGTTAATATCAAATTAATCTGGCAATAAAATTTTCAATATGAAACGGAGAGAATTTTTAGAAAAATCGGTGGCAGTTACATTGCCTGCTTTAATAAGTGGTTATTCTGTTAAAGCATTAAATGCTAATTCCCCCCTGGTGCAGGCATTGCTTGGCACCGGAACCGATACTGATCATGTGCTGGTAATTATTCAGCTATCCGGTGGTAATGATGGTTTAAATATGGTGATACCAGTCAGTACTTACAGCCTGTATAATGCTGCCCGTACAAATATTGCTATTCCTGAAAACAGGATTTTAAAACTAAATGGATTTGATAAAACAGGTTTGCATCCATCCATGACAGGTTTGCAAACCATGTACAACGATACCAAATTAAAAGTTATTCAGGCAGTAGGTTATCCGCAACCAAATTTTTCTCACTTCAGGGCAACAGATATTTGGATGAGTGCCAGTAACAGCGATCAGGAAGTTTACAATGGTTGGGCAGGAAGATATTTGAATTATGAATATCCGAATTTTCCTAATGGATATCCCAATGCAAATGTGCCCGATCCTTTGGCCATACAAATTGGCTCCACAGCTACATTAACCACACAGGGGCCAAGTGTAAATATGGCAATGAGTATTACCAGTGCCACTAATTTTTACCAGCTAATTAATGGCACCAGCGATCCTGTACCTGCAACAAAGGCGGGAAAAGAATTGAGTTTTATTCGTACTGTGGCAAAACAAACACAACAATATGCAAGCAGAATTACAGTTGCAGCCGGAAAAGTAACCACCCAAAATCCTTATCCTGCCAATAACAGCCTTGCCGACCAATTGAAAATTGTGGCCCGGCTGGTTAAAGGCGGTTTAAAAACAAGAGTGTATATGGTAAGTTTTGGAGGGTTTGATACACATAGCTTACAAACGACAGTAGCCGATACAACAGTTGGCGGCCATGCTACATTGTTAGGAAGAGTAAGTGATGCGATAAAAGCTTTTCAGGATGATTTGATTTTTTTAGAAATTGAAGACAGGGTGGTAGGTATGACCTATAGCGAATTTGGCCGCAGAATAAAAAGCAACAGTAGTGTGGGTACCGACCATGGTGCTGCCTCACCGTTATTTGTTTTTGGTAAACCTGTACAAGGGGGTGTACTGGGCGATAACCCTGCAATACCCGCTTCTGCCACCGTAAATGATAATGTGCCCATGCAATACGATTTCAGAAGTATTTATTCTACCTTATTGGAAAAATGGTTCTGTCTTGATAAAGCAACAGTAAAGGGATTATTTCCGTCAAACATTAACGGCCAGTTACAGGACTTACCATTAATTAAAAGTGGTGTTTGTACAACAGCAACACCCAATACTTCAGGCACAAGTCTAATAAATAACTATCCCAACCCCTTTACTAATAAAACAACCATTGAATTTAGTACTGCGGGAGGCCATACTTTAATTCAGATTATTGATAATTCCGGAAGGTTATTGATGGATCTGCTGGAGAAAGATTACCCTGCTGCTACTACACAAAAGATACCGTTTGATGCATCTCATTTGCCTAGTGGTGTTTATTATGCTCGTTTGCAAAATGGTGCAATACAACAGGTAAGGCCAATGCTTAAAGTAAAATAAAAAATATTTCTATAAAAAAAACGATGAATGTATTATCGTCTTTTTTTATAGAATCAGGTGATACTATTTATTTAATCAGTTATTCTATGCCCTGCATTTACCCACTCCACAATTTTTTGTTTATCATTTGCTGTTAACTGTCCTCCTTCCGGCATAAAAGTAGGAATGCCATCAACAGCTCTGGCTCTTATTCTATCCCAGCTGTTTGCAATATCATTATCTGCATCAAAATTTTTACTGCCGCTAATAGAGCCATTTAAATGGCAGGGGCCACAATAGCCGTTTACAATAGTGCGAACAACATAAAATTTAGCACCTAATCCGTTAATAGTTACAGCTACAGTACCTGTGCAGCCATCTGCATTTTTTGCCGTAACTGTGTAGCTACCAGAAGCAATGTTAAAAAAATTTACAGATGCCTGAAACGTACCGCCAATACTATACGTATAACCCGAACCTATTGGAGAAATAACAGTAATTGTACCCAGCGATTGCCCGGTTATAGTATGTGTTTTACCAGCTACTGGTGCAATAGTTACACTTTTACAGGGATCTACTACAGGAGGTGTCATAAGAGTTGTATCAGACTTTTTACAGCCGGTAAACAGGACTCCCGTTATTATCATTCCTAAAAAAAATATTGCTGTTTTTCTCATATTTAAATGTACTATAAATTAGTAAACTATAAAAATTTTATTCATGTGAATTCTGGTGTGATGTATTTGAAAGATAACAGTAACTTCTTCTGACCTGTGAAGCACCAACAAGTTTAATTACTTTAATTAATAGATTTTATTTTCAACTGGCGAAATACTTATTTTTGCCAAAATGCAATTAATATCAGTAAATAATAAAAACACTACCAGCCAATTTTTACAGGTAGCCGTACATTTATATAAAGACGATTTCGGCTGGATTCGTCCTCTTGATAAAGATATTAATGATGTTTTTTGCAAAGAGAAAAATAAAGCCTATCGGTTTGGAGAAGCAGAAAGGTGGATCTTAAAAGATGATACGGGAAAATTAATCGGCCGTATTGCAGCCTTCATCAACAAAAAATATAAAAATAAAGGGGATGAGATAACGGTTGGGGGGATAGGTTTTTTTGAATGTATTAATGATCAAAATGCTGCCAATTTGTTATTGGATACTGGAAAAAAATGGTTAATGGAAAGGGGAATGCAGGCCATGGATGGCCCGATAAATTTTGGCGAAAGAGATAGGTGGTGGGGGATGGTTACAGAAGGATTTAATGAACCATTATACTGCATGAATTATAACCTGCCGTACTATGTTTCGCTTTTTGAAAATTATGGGTTTAAAATTTTTTATAACCAGGTATGTTTTGGGCTTCATCCTAAGGCGCCATTAAAACAAAAGATGTTCGACAGGCATAACCAGTTTGCCAATGATCCTGATTTTACTGCAATGCATATTAAAAAAAATCAACTGGAAAAATTTGCCTGCGATTTTGCAATAGTGTACAATAAAGCATGGGCCGGGCATGGTGGTTTAAAACAAATGGTAAAGGAACAGGTTATTATAATGTTTAAAAAAATGAAACCTGTTATGGACGAACGGATAATCTGGTATTCTTATTATAAAGATGAACCAATTGCAATTTTTATTAACCTCCCCGATCTTAACCAATGGTTTAAACATTTGAATGGCAAGTTCGGATTATTACAAAAGCTTAAATTTCTCTGGGTAAAAAAATTTATACCCAATAAAAAATTCAACGGATTGGTTTTTGGCATTGTACCCGAATGGCAGGGCAAGGGTATTGATGCTTTTATAGTAGTGGAATCTGCCAAAGTAATTCAAACCCCTGCTGTATCCTATACTGAATATGAGATGCAGTGGATAGGTGATTTTAACCCTAAAATGCTGAATATTGCTGAAAGTCTTGGGGAAGCATTTAGAAGCCGGAATTTAGTCACTTACAGATATTTATTTGACAGGAACAGAGAATTTAAGCGTCATCCCATATTAACTTAGCATGAGGATTTTAGCAGTTCTCCTTAAAAATTTAAATCCTGACAGGAATTTTAAATTTACATTTGTAACAATAGTTTTCAACTAATTAAAATTCTCAATTGAGGTAAAAGGAATAATGGAAAAGTTTATAGTTTCAGCACGTAAATACAGGCCACAAAATTTTTCTACTGTTGTAGGTCAGGCTCATATTACCACTACTTTAAAAAATGCAATAAAAAATAATCAACTTGCACACGCATTTTTGTTTTGCGGTCCAAGGGGTGTGGGTAAAACCACCTGTGCAAGAATTTTGGCAAAAACTATCAATTGCGAAAATCAGACTAAGGATGGCGAAGCCTGTAATACCTGTAACAGTTGTGTATCTTTTGATGCCGGTACATCTTTAAACATTCATGAGCTGGATGCAGCAAGTAATAATTCGGTGGATGATATAAGGACTTTAGTGGAACAGGTACGTTTTGCACCACAGGCCGGTAAATACAAAGTATATATTGTGGATGAGGTACACATGTTAAGTACGGCTGCATTCAATGCATTTTTAAAAACATTGGAAGAGCCGCCACCTTTTGCCATTTTTATTTTAGCTACAACAGAAAAACATAAAATTTTACCCACTATTTTAAGCCGCTGCCAGATATTTGATTTTAAAAGAATTACCAATAACGATACAGTAGATCATCTGCAGGAAATTTGTGACAAAGAAGAAATAGAAGCTGAGAAGGCAGCACTACACATCATTGCACAAAAAAGCGAAGGCTGCATGAGGGATTCTTTAAGTATTTTAGATAAAATTGTAAGTTTTACCAATGGGCATTTAACTTACTCCAATACTTTAGAACACCTGAATATTTTAGATGAAGATTATTATTTTAAGTTCATCAATTTTATGCAGCAGCAAAACATGAGTGATGCCATGTTATTGTATGATGAAATTAACCGTAAAGGTTTTGAAGGTGATACTGTAATTGAAGGTTTTGCAAAATTCATCAGGAACATTTTAGTAAGTAAAGATGCTAAAGCTGCCATACTGCTGGAAGTAGCAGAAGATTTTAAACAAAAATATTTGCAGGTAGCACAAAAGATAAATGCCGGATGGTTAATAGCTGCACTAAATCTTTTAAGCGAAGCAGAAATAAATTATAAACACGCCCGTAACAAAAGGTTGCTGGTAGAGTTAACAATTATTAAACTAAGTTATTTACAACAGGCTATTGAGTTAGTGAATAATGAGGGAGCAGTAAGTAAAAAAAAACTGGTTGAAACCACCAAGTCTATTACTTTCAGAACAGTACCAATAATAAAAGTTAAGGAAAGTGTTCAGGAAGAAAGCTTAAAACCTAAAGTTGTTGAGCTGTTAGAAGCAAAACTTATTATTGAAGAAGAGGAAGTTAAAATCAATGTTAAGCAACCTTCCCGAAACGATCAGCATCCCATAGCAAATGATAAACAAATAAAGGCTCATCCAGCAGCAGCCGGTATTTCTTCTCTTGAACGAATTCGTCAAAAAGTATCGGAACAAAATAAAAATAATGGTATCGATTTAAAAGAATTAACAGATGAAGAACTGTATGTTGCCTGGGGAACATTTATCGAAAAGCTTATAAAACGAAAAAATCATTCCGCAGTTACCAATTTTAAAATGGCAACTCTGAAAGTTATCGATAACAACACTATTGAAATTATTGCAGAAAATAATATACAGCAAAAATTTATAGAGCAGGAAAGAGCTAATCTGGTTGAACATTTGCAAAATCATTTTTGTAATAAACTGTTGATTTATTCGGTTGTTATTGTTGAAAATATAGATAGTATTCAACCTGCAGAGAAGGCATTGAGCAGCAAGGAACAATACCTTAAAATAATTGAAGAATACCCACTGGTAAAGGAATTAAAAGACCGCTTAAAATTAGAACTGGATTATTAAGGGGTTTATCTGTTTCTTTTCCTCTTTTTGCATTAATTTCGAACCTCGAATAAGAAAAATCTGAAATAATTAATATATGGCAGAAGTGATACGCATGCCGCTGTTAAGCGATACAATGACCGAAGGTAAAATTGTAACGTGGAATAAAAAAGTGGGTGACAAGGTAAAAAGTGATGATGTACTTGCCGACGTGGAAACGGATAAAGCCACCATGGAAGTAACCGGTTATGTGGATGGAACATTGCTTTACATTGGGGTACCCGCAGGGGAAGCTGCAAAAATTAACCAAATTATAGCCATTATAGGTAAAGATGGTGAAGATTATAAAGGATTGTTAGATGCAAATGGCGGGGCAAAACAAGCAACTCCTGCTGCTGCAACAACAACTGCACCTGCTGCTATAAAAGTAGCATTACCAATAGGGGCAAAAGAAATTCGCATGCCTTTATTGAGTGATACAATGACGGAGGGCAAGATAGTTTCCTGGAATAAAAAAGTGGGAGATCTTGTAAAAAGTGACGATGTGTTGGCAGATGTGGAAACTGATAAAGCTACCATGGAAGTGGTGGGTTACGAGGAAGGAACATTATTATATATAGGCGTGGAAGCAGGTAAAGCTGCCAAAATAAACGAGATTATTGCTATTGTAGGTAAACCAGGTACAGATGTAAGTGCTTATGTGGCTGCGGAAAAATCTGGCGCAAATACTACTCCTACAAAAACTTCAAAAAGCCAGCCACAAGAACAAGCTGCAGCAGCTTCAACTGCAACAGCTGCACCAGTTGCTGCAACTAACGGCAGGGTAAAAGCATCCCCGCTTGCAAAAAAGTTAGCAACCGATAAAGGTATCGACATCAATAAAGTAAGTGGTAGTGGCGACGGTGGAAGAGTAACAAAGAAAGATGTAGATAGCTATGTGCCATCTGTAGCTCCGGTTCAAACTGTTGCAACAAAAGCAACCCCGCAAGCCGCCGCATTTACTGCAATCGGCCAGGAAGGATACACTGATATTGCGCTAACCCAAATGCGTAAAGTTATTGCACGCCGTTTAGGCGAAAGTAAATTCAGTGCACCACACTTTTATTTAACCATGGAAATTAACATGGATAATGCCATAACAGCAAGAGTTGCCATGAATGAAGTGAGCCCTGTTAAAATTTCTTTTAACGACATGATAATAAAAGCCAGTGCAATGGCATTGCGTCAACATCCCGATGTAAACAGCAGCTGGATGGGAGAATTTATCCGTCAAAATCATCATATTCATATTGGTAGTGCATTAGCATTGCCCGAAGGTTTGATAGTGCCGGTAATTCGTTTTGCCGACCAAAAAACTTTATCTCAAATTGCTGCCGATGCCAAAGAATTGTACGGCAAAGCAAAAGATAAAAAATTGCAACCTGCAGAATTCAGTGGCAATACTTTCACCATTTCTAATTTAGGTATGATGGATATTGAAGAATTTACTGCCATCATCAACCCGCCAGACAGCGCCATTTTAGCCGTTGGTGCCATTAAAGAAAAAGTGGTAAAAAAAATTGAAGGTTTTGCTGTAACCAATGTTATGAAATTGACTTTAAGCTGCGATCACAGGAGTGTGGATGGGGCTGTTGGTGCAGCCTTTTTACAAACATTAAAAAAGTATTTAGAAAACCCGGTTACAATGTTGGTGTAGTTTATAGGGTGAGCCACCCTTGAGGGGTGACTCACCCGGTGCAAAAACTAAAAGAAAGTTTGAATAAATAAATTTTAAGCGTTAGTATAAAAGCTAACGCTTTTTTTATTTTTTGTAATCAGCAGTATTTCTCTAATCATCTTCGATGGCGTCGCACACTTGTACAGAATATCTTTATTGAACTTTTATTGTAGCGTATTTTGTAATCGTTTTTTACAAATAATTTTTACTATCTTAACTCAATGAATAAATTTTATTTCTTCGGCATTATTGGAACATCCTTTGGCGCCTGGGCAAAAATCACACACCAATCTTATACAGATACTGCAATTACAGTTGGGTTAATTTGCCGGGCTGTTGGAATAGCTGCATTGGTTTGGTTTTTATTTATGTGGTTAAAAAAGAAAAATTAATGAAACGTACAATTTTTACTTTGAGTGGTATCGCAATTTTGTTATTTCTTGCTTCATTTTATTGGAGTGATTTCATCTGGGATTTTTTATTCTCCTTTTTTCGTAGCAGTAATTTGCTCTTTGTGTCAACTGAAGTAAATGAAACTTTTCTTATAGCACTTAAATTAAGCTTAAGTATTGCCTTTGTACCATTGTTTATTTTGGTTACTTGGTTAAGTGGTAATATTATTTTATTAAGGAAGCGATTATTTTCAATAATAACAATTCTACTATGCATTTTTCTTGCTTTCTCCTTTAATATTTTACGCATTCAAAGTCATGATATAACCATTACTGCCCTGAAAGGAAAAGCTAGTTTTCCAATACAAAACCTGAATTTTGACATTACTATTATTGCAGGAACAATCATTGGAGGTATCATTTCTTACTTTATTTTCAGGAGTAAGAAACGGGATCGGACACTATATTCCAATATTTCTGAAATTGGTCAAAACTAATTTTCAATAAATTTTGAAAATTCAATAAATGTATTATCTTTGTATTATAAATAAATCAGCATGAAACTTACCGAAGCAAAAGCACAGTTTATCAGCAGTTGGGGCGCTTTTGGTACGCATTGGGGTATCAACCGTACCATGGCGCAAATACATGCACTTCTGCTTATAAGCCCTGATCCTATAACACAGGATGATATAATGGAACAACTCAACATCAGCCGGGGGAATGTAAATATGAATACCCGTGATTTAATTGACTGGGGTTTGGTAGACAGGGTACTGATACCCGGTGAACGCAAAGAATTTTTCAGTGCGGAAAAAGATATCTGGAAAGTAGCCACACAAATTATTAAAGAAAGAAAAAAGAGGGAACTGGATCCCATGCTTAAATTATTAGGCCAGTTGGAAAAAATTGAAGGCGATAAAAAAGATAAGGAAACCAAACAGTTTATTGATACTGTAGCAGGCATCAGAAAATTTGGCGGGCAGGCAGATAAAATGCTGGATGTAATGATTAAGGCAGATGAGAATTGGTTTTTAGGAAATGTATTGAAGTTCTTTAAATAGTGCAGTTTCCTGCATAGTACATTCTTTGCAATATATGAGGAACAAAATAATCCATAAACTTCTGAACTATTGCATAGCTGCAATTTGGATTGTAAACGGATTGTTTTGTAAAGTGTTGAATCTTGTACCTAGGCACCAGCAAATTGTAGCAAAAATCCTGGGAAATGAATATTCAAGGCTGTTTACAATTCTCATAGGTTGTTCAGAGATTTTTATGGCGATTTGGATTTTAAGCAATATTAAATCACGACTTAATGCTGTAGCTCAAATCCTGATTATTGCTGCAATGAATACACTGGAATTTATTCTTGCCCCCGATTTGCTGCTTTGGGGAAAAGCCAATGCAATATTTGCCCTCGTGCTGATACTTGTTGTTTATCTTAACGAATTTTATCTCAACAAAAAATTAGCTCAACAAACATAAAATGTTTTCATTCTTAAAAAATCACCCATTTGCAGTTGAAGCATTTTTCGAAAGTTCACTTGTACTCACATTCGCAGTTCCTAAAGAACAATTAGAAGCAAAAATTCCAGAATGTTTACAATTAGATACATTTAACGACGAGTGGGCTTTTATTGCAATAGCTATGGTGCAAACAAAAGGCTTGCGGCCAAAGGGTTTTCCTAAGTTTATAGGTAACGATTTTTTTTTAATTGGGTATCGTGTATTTGTACGTTACACAAATAGTGCAGGAAAGCATTTACGTGGTTTATACATTCTTAAATCAGAAACTGATAAAAGGAAAATGGAATTTATGGGGAACATTTTTACTCATTACAACTACACAACAACCGATATTCTTCAAAAAGAAAATACAAAATCAAAAGAAATTTCATCAGCTAAATCAAAATTTAAAGTAACAATTGATAAAAGAGAAGAAGAGATTTCCTTACCCGAAAATTCACCATTTAATGATTGGAAAGAAGCCAGAAGATTTGCAGGCCCTTTACCTTTTACGTTTACTTACAACGCAAATACTAAAGAAGTCTTAATTATTGAGGGTGTAAGACAAAACTGGACTCCTGCCCCGGTAAAAGTAATTGATTATGATTTTGATTTTTTGAATTCAATAAAACTTGAAAATCCAATATTGGCAAATGCATTCGTTATTAAAAACATTCCTTACTACTGGAAAAAAGGTAAAATTGAAACATGGAAATAAAGAGACGAAAACTTCAGGGAGTTTTAAATATTTTAAGTTTTAACCGGCATTTTTATGTATTTGGCTTAATAGCCATGGCTTTGATAATTACAAGCCATCTGATATTCAATTGGCCAGATCTTTTATTTTGGATAATCATTGCAGCTTTTCTATACGGTCTTATAATGCCATTAATTGTATCGGCTTATGTTTACGATTATTCCGGCTACTATGATTTTAACTGGTTAAAAAGTTACAATATTGAAGATTCTGATGCTAAACAAATTTTAAACATCAACGCTGGCTTTGATGAAACAAGCTTTATTATTAAAAATTTATTTCCAAAATCCGACTTAAAGGTATTTGATTTTTATAATGCTGAACGCCACACTGAACCTGCAATCATAAGAGCAAGAAAAGTGAGTTTGGTTTATCCTGACACCCAACAAATAATATCGAATTCAATTCCTCTAAAAGATAATTCAGTTGATGTCATTTTTTTATTATCAGCAGCCCACGAGATAAGGTCGCAGGAAGAAAAGATTGAATTTTTAAGAGAATGCCATAGGTTATGTAAACAAAACGGAAAAGTAATTATGGTCGAGCATTTACGGGATTTTCCAAATTTTCTTGCATTCTCAGTTGGGTTTACGCACTTCTTTTCCAAAAAAATATGGAAAAAAGCATTTGCGAAAGCAGGGTTTTCTTCATTTGCTGAAACCAAATTCACACCCTTTATGTCTATCTTCAACTGTAGTTCTTAATTTTTTAATAAATGCATCTTCATCTTAAAATAATTGGTATCCTGTTAATTGGTTTAGCGCTGATTCATATTGTCTTTCCGAAGTATTTTAAGTGGGACAAAGAACTTGGTTCATTGAGTTTAATTAACCGGCAATTGATGACAGTTCATACTTTCTTTCTTGCTCTGATTGTTTTTCTGATGGGGCTGCTTTGTTTTACATCATCCGATGAAGTCATTAACACAAACCTCGGCAAAAAAATGGCTTTTGGATTTGCCATATTTTGGACAATAAGGCTGTTTGTTCAGTTTTTTGGTTATTCATCAAAACTTTGGAAAGGAAAGAAACTTGAAACTTCAATTCACATTTTTTTTATTTTCTTATGGGCTTACTTAAGTTTTATATTTTGGATAATTGCATTAAAATAAAAAAAATGATCAATAAAAGAATGCTGACAGGATATATACCTGCCTGAAGTAGTAACTTTGTATCTTATATGCATAATCAACCTGTAATACTATTTGATGGCGTTTGTAATTTTTGTAACAGCGCCGTGAATTTTACAATTAAGAGAGACAAAAAAGCCCTTATCCAATTTGCACCTTTGCAATCAGAAAAGGGAAGATTGTTTTTGCGGCAATATAATTTACCAATTTTGGAAATGAAATCGTTTGTATTTATTGAAGAAGGCAAAGCATATACACAATCTACTGCGGCATTAAAAGTATGCAGGTATTTAGATGCTTTATGGCCTTTATGTTATGGATTTATTATTGTGCCCAAATTTATTCGTAATGGTTTGTATAACTGGATAGCAAAAAACCGTTATAAATGGTTTGGTGTAAGGCAAGAGTGTATGATACCAACCCCGGATGTAAAGGCAAGATTTTTAAATTAGTTATGGCAGTAAAAAAAACATTGGTATTGGGTGCTTCAGAAAATCCGGCACGCTACAGCAACCTTGCAGTAAAAAAACTTACTGCCCATAGTCATCCGGTAGTTGCCTTAGGCAAAAAAAAGGGACGCATTGATACCACTGTGATTGAAACGGAAAAAAAGCATTTTAAAAATATTGATACAGTTACCCTGTATCTTAATCCAATACAACAGAAAGATTACTACGATTATATTGTATCCCTTAAACCCCGGCGTATCATTTTTAACCCCGGTGCAGAGAACGATGAACTGGCTTTGCTTGCACAAAATAATGGAATAACAGTACTGGAAGCCTGTACACTGGTTTTATTGGGTACCGGACAGTATTAAAATGCCTACAACTGTTGTAGATGGATTTCTAGAAATGTACTGTTTAAGAGTAAAATAAAATAAAAGAAATACAGCCCCGTTCTGGATATATTGAAAGGAATTATTACTGTAATTCAAAAAAAATTCAGATCATGAAACACCCTATTCTTTATACATTGGTGTTGCTGTTTACACTACATGCAGTAACAGCTTATTCTCAAAATCCTACTGGTTCAAAACCTAAAATTTTCAGCAGCTTCCCCGAAACAATTGCCTGTTCCGAATTGGAGTTAAGTAAAGTATTTGCTGCTGCTGTAGACCAGAATATTAGCCTTTATTTTTCTGATAATTTTTTATTTACTGGTACTGTAACCAGCAATATAGTTAAGTACAGCAATCTGCAAACGGTGGTAATAAAATCACCTGTATTTGGAGATGCCATTTTTGCTTTATCTAAAATAATAAATGCGGATAGAAGCATTAGCTATATAGGCCGTATCATCAATAAAAAATATTTTGATGGTTACGAACTTAAAAAAGACGCACAGAATAATTATCAACTTATAAAAATAGAAACAGACAAAGTGATTCAGGATTGCAGACAAAATCAGGATCCTTAATTATAAAATGTATTTACCCTAATAAAACTTCAAAATCCACCCTATCATGAAAAAACTATACTTACTTTTTACGTTAGTTTTAGCTTTATTACTTTCAATAAGAACTTTAGCCTTGCCCAAGCTGAATAGTTTGCCAGGGTCTTCTTCTGTAATTTTTCTCGACTTTGATGGTCACTATGTTTATAGTTCCGTTTGGAATGGTGGGGCACCACTTATATGTGCAGCATCGGGAATGACTGATACACAAATAACAGAAGTTTTTAATCGTACTGCAGAAGATTACCGGCCTTTTGATATTAATATCACTACGGATTCAGTAATATTTTTAGCCGCACCAATTGCTAAACGGATTCGTATAATTATTACACCTACAAGTGGCTGGTTTCCGGGTGTGGGTGGTGTAGCTTACATTGGCTCTTTTATTTGGGGAGATGATTCACCAGCTTTTGTTTTTTGCGACAGGCTTGGTCCAAATAGCCCCAAATTTGTGGGTGAATGTTGTTCTCATGAAAGCGGCCATACGCTGGGGTTATCTCATCAATCTAAATATGGCAGCGATTGCATATCTCCAATAGAACAATATAATAGCGGCATTGGAAGTGGTGTACCAGGCTGGGCACCAATTATGGGCAACAGTTATTATAGAAATATGAGTAACTGGAACAATGGCCCTACGCCTTATGGATGTACAAATATACAAGACAATCTATCTTTAATAACCTCGCTAAACGGTTTTGGATACCGGGCAGATGATTATTCAGAAATACTCAATGGTACTACCACAACATTAACTGCTGGTAATTTTACAAAGGATGGCATTATTTCTACTAACTCAGATATAGATGCATTTAAATTTTCAATAACCCAAAACTCCAGTTTTCATTTAACAGCAGTGCCATTTAATGTAGGTGCCGATGATAATGGCGCTAACCTGGATATTAAAATAGAGCTATATAATAATGCCGGAACACTTATAAATACCTATGACCCCGACAATACATTAAGTGTTACTGTAGATACCGTACTGAATACAGGAACTTATTATATTAAAATTGATGGCAGCGGAAATATAAATATTGGTGAATATGGCAGCATAGGAGCATACACTTTAACTGGTACCGGTGCCACACTGCCTATTCACGAAGTGATATTAACGGGAAATACGGATAACAAAAAACATAATCTTGCCTGGAAAATTATTGCAGATGACCCCATTAGTGATATTGTAATAGAGACTTCTGCTGATGGAACGGATTTTAAAAGCCTTTCAACAGTAAAGGATGCTACTAAATACTTTTCTTGTAGCCCTTTTCAAAGCATTGAAACCTATTACCGGTTAAAAGTTATTTCGGTATTTGATCAGGTAGTGTATTCCAACACAGTAGTCTTAAAATCATTAGACAAAGCGGGTAATATTTTTAAGGTAACCACTTTAGCACATAACGAAATAACCATCAATGCACCTGTAGGGTATCATTATTTTATTAGTGATATTAACGGAAAAATTATTAACAGAGGAACTGGTAATACTGGTACCTGTAAGATAAATATCAGCCATCAACCTAAAGGGATGTATATCATTCAACTTACCAGCAGCAAGGTAAAACAAACAGAACGGATTATAAAACAGTAAGGTAGATTCATGTGTAAGTTAAGGGTCAGCGTTAGGGGCTGGCCCTTTTTTTTGTGACAGGCCTCAACCAACTGATGGGGGCTTTAAAGAGCTTATGATTTTAATGCTCTTTTCAAACAACAACCTGTTAAATTCAATTTTTTTATGGAGCTTATAAATTAAAAAACTATTACCAAGTACCCTTTATGGGATTCGGGCGCTGTATTTTATATGTTTTTCCGTAACTTTAAGAAACCCATTTTTTATGATATGGAGAAAATTTAACGGAGATCCAATTCACTTGCCCATTAAAGATGCTGTAGAAAATGCTATTAAAAGAGAAACAGCAAACGGCTTTCACTTAAAAGTTTGTATTGGCACCGATAGCCAGGTTAAAGGCAAAGACACCGAATTTGCAACTGTAATTGTTTTTTTGCGTGAAGGCCATGGCGGCTTTATGTTTATACACAACGAAAAAACTATGCACAAGTACAGCATTAAAGAAAGGATGCTGGTAGAAGTTGCGAAGAGTATTGAAATTGCTTACGAACTGTGTAACCTTTTTACAGAGTATAACGTGGATATGGAAGTACATGCCGACATTAATACCAACCCGCAGTTTAAAAGTAACGAGGCCTTACGGGAAGCAATGGGCTATATTTTAGGAATGGGCTTTGCTTTTAAAGCCAAGCCAGAAGCCTTTGCCAGCAGCAGTTGTGCTAATAAGGTGGTGAATTAAATAGGGCCCCTTTTAGAAAGTAAAATCTCTGGTTCAAAAAATAAGGGATTGTAAATCCGGCTCTCTATTATTTTTCTTTAGAATTATTCATCTCTTCAATCAAAGTTAAA
Organism: Ferruginibacter sp.; assembly: GCA_043719495.1. Lineage (GTDB taxonomy): Bacteria > Bacteroidota > Bacteroidia > Chitinophagales > Chitinophagaceae > Ferruginibacter. The sequence continues at coordinate 26,363 of JAYSTT010000729.1, forward strand.
ATTTTGTCCCGGCCACTTTTTTTTACGGCACTGCTGCTAAAATATTGCGGTAAAAACTGCCAGGTCTTTTTCATAGCAATAAAAAAATCTTTTATATTTTTACTTACTACACTCTGGCTTTCTTTATCTGTTTTGGTAAAGATGATGCTGAAAGGCACTTCCCATTTTTTTAATTGCTCCATAAACTCTAAATCAATTTTTTGAGGAGAATGGCGGCTGTCAATTAATATAAAAACCATGGTCAGGTTTTCTCTTTTGCGTAAATAATTTTCTATCATCTGCTCCCATCGCCTGCGGCTGCGCTGGCTTACTTTAGCAAAACCATAACCCGGTAAATCTACAATATACCAAAGCCCATTGCCCCTATCCCCTAAAGGGGGAAACGAAGAAGATTGTTGCGGAGATTTTGGCGAAGGGGCTGAGTCAACTAAAAAATGATTAATCAATTGTGTTTTGCCAGGTGCCGATGATGTTTTTGCCAGTTTTTCAAAATTACACAGCATATTTATCAGCGAAGATTTACCCACATTACTACGGCCAATAAATGCATACTCTGGTTTATCAGCCGGCGGACATTTGGTATAATCGGGGCTACTGATAACATATTTTGCCCATTTTATTTGCATGGCACAAAGATATATTTAGTTTACTGTTTAATGTTTTCTGTTAAGTATATTCTATAATTTGATAAACCAAAACCCAAAACTCAAAACCCGTTATCTTTGCACCCATGACAAATTTTGCACATGATACAATTGTGCCTTATAAAGACAGCAATAACAGTAAAAAACAGCAGATAGCTGCAATGTTTGATGATATTGCAGTTAAATACGATTTTTTAAACCGTTTTTTAAGTGCCGGTATTGATATTGGTTGGCGAAAAAAAGCTATTAAACAATTAGCATCTCTACATCCAAAAAAAATATTAGATGTTGCTACCGGTACAGCAGATGTGGCAATTATGGCATCTGGTATATTAAGACCCGAAAAAATTATTGGCATAGATATTAGTGAGGGAATGCTGGAAGTAGGTAGAAAAAAAATCAATAAAGCAGGTTTGAATGATATTATAGAGTTGTTAAATGGTGATAGCGAAACAATAAATTTTGAAGCAGATTCGTTTGATGCGGTAACTGTGGCATTTGGGGTGCGTAATTTTCAGCATTTAGAAAAGGGATTAAGTGAAATACGCAGAGTACTTAAACCCGGAGGAAAATTAGTAGTGCTGGAATTTAGTAAACCCAAGCTGCCAGGAATAAAAAGCATGTATAATTTATACATGAAGGTAATATGCCCTAATGTGGGTAAATTATTCTCAAAAAACCGCAACGCCTATAAATATCTCGACGAATCAATTAAAAAATTTCCTGAAGGCAAAAATTTTACTCAAATCCTGGATAACCTGGGATATTCAAACACTTATTGCAAACCTCTCAGTTTAGGCATATGCAGCATTTATTGCGGTACAAAATAATTATTTTAACTATCGGATGTTTTTTAATAAGCATTGCAGCAAAGGCACAGCTTAGAGAGGCATTTAATAAACCAGAATGGGATGATCAAAACATACATTTTGGGATTAATCTCGGCATTAACCGTTCGCATTTTAGTTTTATACACCACCCGTTGTTTTTACAAAGGGATAGCGTAATGGTGGTGGAAAGTATTAACAGCTCCGGACTAAACTTAGCATGGCTGGTAGATAAAAGGTTGGGGGAGCATTTTAATATTCGTACTTATCCCCTTAATTTAACATTTACCGAAAAGGCATTTGAATATAATTTAAAATACCCCGACAGGCCGGGTGGGGAAGATTCCATTACTATAAAAAAAGTGCAATCCATTTCTTTAACCTTACCCATTCAAATAAAATTCAGCAGCGACAGAATTAA
>JAYSTT010000730.1:0-1937 GCA_043719495.1 Ferruginibacter sp.
CCTAAAAATGCCAGCACCAATAAAACGAGCCACCAATACTGTCTTAATAAATCCATAGTTGTAAAATTTGTATTGAAGATAGCTTTTTTTTTATGAGCCAAGCGGAAAATCTTTGTGGGGCTGCGGTGGCGTCGCACTCTTGTACATGGAACCTTTATTGAGCTTTTATTGAAGCGTAATGGCGTAATAAATACGAAATAACAAAATTTATGTAACTTTAATTAAAGATACTTTATGAGTGCAGTAATAGAAAATAAAAAGGCCTTAACAAATCTTCAATTGGAATTGCTTAAAAGCCTGAAATATATGGCTTCCGAAGAACAGGTTGCAGAAGTAAAATCTCTACTGAGGTATTACTTTGCTCAAAAATTAGATGCCGCAATAGATAAAGTTGAAAAAGAAAAAAATTATTCGGCAGACATTTATGAAAGCTGGTTAAAATCTACTATTGACAACGTTAATAGTTTTGGAGCAGCATGAAAGCAGTAATAGATACTAATTGCTTACTAAGTTGCATTGGCAAAAAATCTCCCTACCGAAATATATTTGATGCTTTTTTACAAGGTAAACTTACAATTGCTGTAAACTTTGAAATTCTCCTAGAGTACGAAGAAATATTTACAAAATTTTGGGGAGAAGATGTAACCTACAATTTACTTGGCTTATTTGAAATGAGCGAAAACTTTGAACAGGTTCAGGTATTTTACAATTTTAGAATGATACAAAACGATGAGGATGATAATAAATTTGTAGATACCTACATTGCTTCAGGCGCAAATTATCTTGTATCAAACGACAAATCAATTACCAATCTAAAAGACACTACATTTCCACCACTAACCATATTAACCTTGGAAGAATTTAGTAAAATGTTAAGATAACTCACATGTGTGATACAAATATTACATCCATACCAGCGTTAATCTGAAACATATAAATCAACCCAAATGAAAAAAATCACTTTCATCTTATTATGGCTAACTCCCTTTGCAATATGCAACGCCCAAAATCAAGGCAGCATTACAATAAAAGAAATAAGGCCCAAAGCTGGTATTGAGAACCATTATATTTATCAACCTGCCAAAAATTTATTGATGCCCGATAAAATTCAGGCAATGGTAATTTATCAGAATAACCAGCAGTTTTACACCAAAACCATCCGGATAGATAAAACAGGTAATGACTACCGGTTTTCATTTAAAGCACCGGATTCTACATCCGTCTTAATTTTCAGTATTACCGTGCCCGGTAAAACAATACCCGAAAAAAGCAGCCTGGTAATGGAAAAGAAAACGGTGTTTGATAACAACAATGAAAATGGCTTTATCATTTACCTGCACGATAAAACAGGTAAAAGATTTGCCACAGAACAAATAGAACTGGCAGGATTGCTGAATGACTATGCTGTTTATCAATCTGCCTTAAAAGAAAAGCCAACGCCTTCTCTTATAAAAATGTATGAAGACAGTTACAGATTGCATCCTGAACTTAAAAAAGAAAATACTTACGCAGATTATCTCTCTTTACTTTATAAAGAAAATGAAAATACCACAAAGCCAAAACTGCTCAATTATGCAAATCAATTAATGCAACAGGATGCCGATGAAGATAAATGGGCAAATGCAGCATGGGCCTACGGCAGGTTAAAAATGAGTGATGAGAGAGAAGCCGTACTGGACAAAATTTTAATAACTTTTCCTAATGGCAAAAAAGCAAAAGAAAAGTACTGGAATGATTTTTATGATAACCCTGATACAACAGAAGAAGCAATGCTGGCAACCATGAATAGTTACATACTCAGGTTTAACGACAGTACAGCCAAAACGAAAGATCGTTTTTATACCCTCTTTATCGGAACAAATATTACCCGTAAACATTGGCCAGCTGCACTTAGATACAGTGGATTTGTAAATGAAAAAATTAAGGCAGCATATGTG
>JAYSTT010000074.1:0-10399 GCA_043719495.1 Ferruginibacter sp.
CGAAATTAATGACCCTCAGCAGCAATCGGCTTTATTTGGCCAAAAAGATCATGTAAGGATTTATTCACTTATTGATTATGTAAAACAGTTGAAGCTTGCAGGATTTGAAGTTGAGGTGCCCCCCTATACTTCCTTACAACAATATTATCACTTTGCTATTCAAAATAAAGAGTGCTTTATAAATATCTTTAAACCGGTTAACGTTTAAATAATTTAATAAATGGATTTAGCCTGTTTATTTTACAGTAAGGGTAAGGTTGGTTAATGGACTGAAAGCGCCTGTAGAAATCCGCAATGCCCTTAACATCGGAGCCTTCAAAATCCAATATGTAATCGGTATTACAAAATTCCTGTATTATTTTGTCGTAAAGAAAATGATTGGCCCCCTGGTATTTTCCCGTTTCGGTTAAACAGGAAATGATATTGAACAGGCGGTTGTTATCTTTTAATAAAATAACTGCAGCCAGTAATTCACCGTTTAAACCTTCCGCTTTTCTTATAATAAGATTATTTTCTTCCTGCATTTTTTTGCAGATTATCAGAAAATTTCTAAAATCGGATTTGCTAAAGAAAGGCAGACGCATTTGATACAGCTGCTGATAAAGGTTTAAAATGCTTAAATAGTCATCCGAAAAATGATATTGTAAATTAAATTGCCGGCATCTTTTTAAATCTTTTGTAACAGAAGAATGGTATCCTGCACTTATTTGTCCGTAATTTTTTGAAAGAGGCAAAATAAAATTGGTACGCATAGTTAATGCTGCATCCTTAAAATCAATGGAGTCATTTAAATAATTAAAAGTAATTTCTGCAAATTTAAATTTTGTAAATGCCTTTTCAGTAAATAATTTAATAGTAGTTTTTGAAAGTTCACTTGTGTAAAAAATTCCTCCCTGCTGTATAAATGCCGGCTGGTATAAATAAGCTATACCCCATTTTCGTTTCCAGGTTAGCGGCATTACAGCTTCATATTCGTTTAGTACAACGGCATCCCAGTTTTCGGCCATTGCATCCAGATAAAATGATTGGGCATAAATCAGCCTGTTAACAGATCTGTTTATACAATCATCCCATTTTGCTTTATTAATCTGGTGCTGCTTAAGGTATTGTATAGTTAACATCAAAAAGGTATTTCGGGAATAAATTTCCTTAGTGATAAATGCTGAATATCGATGCTGAAAGTGATTTTTTTAATAAATTTATTGGCTTCCTTATCCGTTTTTAATTGCTCTTTAAATGTTTTGCTGTAAATAATTGGCGCATAAATATTCAATACATTTTTAAAAAAGGATAATTGTAACCCACCAACATAGAGAAACTTTGTTGTATAAGCATTTTTTTTCCATGCTTCAGCATAAGTGCCTGCGTCAAAAAATACTTTTATTGGTAATTTTACAGGAAATAGTTTTTCAGGCAGTGTACTGTTTAAATTAAATGCAGCCACCCAGTTTTCAGAAAAACCCTGGACACTGCTGTACTGATCCAGTCTTAATTTAAGTCCACCTGTATTTTGTATTACTACCTGTTGTGCTGTTATTCCATTGTTTTTTAGCGGTGGGTTTTGAAAAGCAGAAGAAGCTGTACGGCCAATAAGGTAACTGCTGTAGGTATAATCTTCTACTCCATTTGCTGCTAATAGTTTTGGCTGATATAAATTGGCTGTATAATCTCTATCACCTGTAAAGCCAAATTTGGCTGCAAACACACGGGCTTGTAAACCCCCACCTTTAGAATAATTGAAAAAATAATTTCCTGTTACATTAAATCTGTAAAAACCTTTACCCTGCTGTAATTGAATTTGGTAATTGTAAGGATACAAAACCCGGTTGTTATCAATAGTAAAAGTAACTTGGTTTATGTATCGTGTAGTATTTTTTAAAGTTGTTGGATAGCTGACCGAACTGTCGCTGCCAACTTTATACTCAAAATTATCAAACTGCTTTTCGCCTATTGAAAAAGAACGGATATCAACCCAGCTTTTTACACTGCTTCGATAACTATGTTTAAAATAAAATTTTAAGGAAGGAACCAGTTTACAAAAATTTTCAAATATTTTTTTCCCGGTTGTATCTAAACTATGGTTGGAAGAAAAACGGGAACCATTTAAAGCAATTTCTACTCTTTGAAAAGTATTATCAGGATACCAACTGTAGCCCACCCGTCCAATGCCATTAAGCTGCTTGCTTCCTGTTGCAAAAAGCGGCGCAACAACAAATTGTAATTTTGAAGGGGGTAAAGTATAATTGTGCAATACAAGGCCAATCATCAGCTTATCATATAAATTGGTGCCAATGGCCGGGGCAGCAAAAATATAATTATGTTTTTCACTTTCTTTTAAATTAAAGAAAGTTGCAAAATGAACATCTTTTTTAATTGCAGGTTTTATTAAGTTAGCTTTTTTATAGAGTAAAGAAAATACAGCATCTGAATTTTTACCACTTATTTCCTCAATAACTTTTTTAAAATCTTCGGGATAGGGATGTTTAAAACTCCAGCGGCGGAAATATTCCCTCATACAACTGTCATATAAATCTGTACCGATTTCATTTTCCAATAGCTGCATCCATGTACCCGCTTTTGTGTAGACCACCATATTATAATTGTCTTCGCTGAATTTTTCGGAAGGGGTTTCTATTGGTTGATCCTTTTTTATACTGATTAGTGTTTGTAACAATGTTTGATTTATATCATCAGGCATACGTTTTTTAATAAAAGCAGACTTAGCATTTATAAAATCAATTGCTGCAGTTCCGTATTGTTGTATGGCATAGCGTTTATCATAATAAGTATTCATCCCTTCATCCATCCAGGGGTGTAAACGTTCGTTGCTGGCTAATAGCCCATAAAACCAGTTGTGCCCCACTTCGTGGTTTATTACAAAGTCAAGTATTTTTTCATTGCTGCCCGATGATAAAAAAGTGATAGTGGGATATTCCATACCACCGTTGCCTTTTTCGTCTTCCACAACACTTACTGCATTATAGGGGTACTCACCCAGCCATTTACTTTTTGTAAGAATGGCTTGTTTGGTAAAGGCAATGCTGTTTTTCCAGATTGCTTCATTTTCTGAATAATAAAAAACATTTACAGTTATTATTCTGCCGGAAGGTAATTGTAATGTATCCGTTTTAAGCGAAAAGGTTTTATCTGCAAACCAGGCAAAGTCATGAACATTATTTTGTACATAGTGAATTGTTTTGGTCTCTCTGGCAGATAAAACTGATGATGGAAATGTTTTTATATTTTTCTTCTTTGTTTTTTCCTCCTCCCTTCTAAAAAATATTTTTCTGGTTTTCAACCAGTCTTTCTCTTTCTGTTCCTGTAAATCACCTGTTGCAGCTACAACATAATTTTTTGGCAAGGTTATTTGTACTTCAAAATTTCCAAACTCACTGTAAAATTCTCCCTGGTCTAAATAGGGTATGGGGTGCCAGCCTTTTCTATCATAAACAGCAGGCTTGGGATACCATTGAGTTATTTGATAAGATTGATCAACATGTCCACCTCTTGAAAAATTGTAAGGTAATTTTATATGAAATGGCGTTTCTATTTTGCAATTGTTTTTTGGGGCTAATGGTAATGGTAAAATTAGTTTAATAATATCCTGATGTTGCGGATGATCTTCAGTTTTTGCACTAATGGTATTTACCCTGAAATTAAGCTGGTTAATATAGCCACGTTTGTTTTCATCAGAAAAATAAAAATCTGTACTCCCGTTTTCCAGCATTTGATCGGTAAATGCAGTTCGGTCGTTCTTATAAGCATTGGGCCAAAGATGTATCCAGATAAAGTAAAGCGTGTCAGGCGAATTATTATAATAATCCATTTTTACAAAGCCGTCTAAAGTGTGGGCCGTATCGTTTAAGTTAACATCAATTTTATAGTTAACCTGTTGTTGCCAGTAAGCAGGTAATTGTCCATGGGCAATGGGTAATTGGTAGTAAAAAAACAGCAGTAAAATAAAAATATTTTTCAAAACAAAATGGTTTATTCAAAAATAAACAAAACAATGCACTGCATTCAACATTTGATAAACAAATACACTTTGGGCTTCATCTCATTTCCTTACTTTCCTTTACCACTAAAAATTATTTTAATTGTATGCAACATTATTTTAAAATCAAGTGCCAGTGATATATTTTCAATATACATTAAATCATAGGGCATACGTTCCATCATTTCTTTTACTGAAGAAGCATAGCCAAACTTTACCATTCCCCAACTGCTTAGCCCCGGCTTTACTTTAAACAAATAGTTGTATTCAGGATGTAGTTTAATAATCTGATCAATATAAAATTTTCTTTCAGGCCTTGGCCCAACCAAACTCATTTCGCCTTTAATAATATTCCAAAGCTGCGGCAGTTCATCTAAGCGCCACTTACGCATTGTTTTACCCCATTGAGTTATTCTGGGGTCATTATCGTCACTCAGCTGTGGCCCGTTTTTTTCAGCATCTTCAATCATGCTTCTGAATTTGTACATGATAAATGGATTGCCTTTATAGCCAATTCTTTCCTGCAAATAAAACAGCGGGCCCTTAGATGAAGTGATAATCCGTAAAGCAGTATAAATAATCAGAGGGAAAAGAATAATTGCTGCAGTTATAGAAATAGTAATGTCAATAAGCCGTTTAAAATTTTGTTTCCACGAAGAAAGCAAGCCTGAATGTAAATCAATAAGTGGAATGCCCAGTACATTATTGGTTTGTACGGCTCCACTTAAAATATCAACCGTATCGGGAGTGATTTTAATATTTACATTTTTATCACTCAGCTGTTGTAGTATTTTTTCTATTTTTTCTCTTTCTTTTTTCTCAACAGCAACTATCACCTCTTCTATATTATTATCAGTAATGATCTGAGTAATATTTTCGGCAGTGCCAAAATCTGTAATTGCAGGCGGCAAATCAGAGCCATTACGACCATTGGCATTCACAAACCCTGTTATCCGGTACCCGGTTTTTTCTTTATTACTGATGATAGAATTATATAATGATACTGCATTACTACTGCTGCCAATTATTAAAGTGTTAAAAAACACATTACCTTTTTCAAGCTGTACTTTTACTTTAGTTAAAAATAACAGGCGTATAAAACTGGTAATAAACACCTGTATGCCCAACAACGATAAAAATTCTTTATAATAAATATTGTAATCGCCGGTAACATCATTCAGTAAAAAAAGAAAAAGAATAATTATACTTCCAAAAAAAGACTGGTTAAAGGTTTTTAAAAATTCATTTAGCCTTGATTTGTGATAAATGTTGTTATAGCTTCCCATCAGGTGGTATAAAACAATCCATGCAAGCGGATAAAATATCAGCCCTATGTAAAATTTATTTCCTACAACAGGCGCTTCAGCAATTATTGTTTTTCTAACAAAATAAAATATAAACCACACAATAAGTGCAGCAATAAAATCTCCTGCTGCATACCATGCTATATGAATGCGGGGTTGTTTCAAGTATAAAAAAAGGTTACATTTTTATGCTGGTATCAGCCATGATTAGACTTACTTATTTTTTCCAAAATCTGGTGTGCCACATCCATTGCCCTAAATCCATCTACCACAGTCACCAGCGTTTCGGTATTGTTTTCTATTGCTTTTTTAAATTCTTCCAGTTCCCTTTTTATTGCATTTACTTCCGGCACATTGGGGCTGGCAATTGCAATAGTCTTTTTGCCACTGTTAGTTTCAATATCAAACGTAAAAACATTTTTATCACCGGGAGTATTAAGTTTGATGATTTCTGTTTTCTTTTCTAAAAAATCAATACCTATATAAGCATCCTTTTGAAAGAGGCGCATTTTACGCATTTTTTTCATTGATATTCTACTGCTGGTAAGGTTGGCAACACAGCCATTGTCAAATTCTATTCTTACGTTGGCAATATCAGGAGTATCACTCATAACAGAAACGCCATTGGCACTTATATAATTTACGTTGCTTTTAACAAGGCTTAAAATAATATCAATATCATGAATCATTAAATCTAAAATCACACTTACATCTGTACCCCTGGGATTAAATTGTGCCAGGCGGTGCACTTCAATAAACATAGGCTGCAGGCTGTATTGCTGCAAGGATAAAAAAGCAGGATTAAATCTTTCCACATGGCCCACCTGAAATTTTATATTGGCTTCCTTGGCAAGCTTTACTATTTCTCTTGCTTCATCCATAGTATTTGCCAAAGGTTTTTCAACAAAAACATGTTTGCCTTTTTTTATTGCAATTTCACACAGTTTAAAATGAAAACTTGTAGGTGCCACAATATCCACAGCATCACATTCAGCAATTAACTTTTCTGCATCGGTGTATCGGGGTAAATTATATTTTTCGCTAACTAATTTTGCATTTGCATCATCAGTGTCACAAAATCCAACTAATTGTACACCCTCAATCTCTGCCCAATTATTCAGGTGAAATTTTCCTAAATGCCCGGCACCTATTAGTCCTACTTTTAGCATAGCCATTTTTGTTTTATCAAAGGTAATTTTTGGAGGGTAGTTAAAATCTTTTTGTTACCAACATTGGTTAATTGTCCGGAAGCTTTACCATTATGCTGGGGCTAACTTATATTGTATAACATTAATGATCTTTTATTGCAGTTTAGCGCTTTTAGTTTAATTCAACCAGATAAAAAGTTAAGGCCTTCAATTGAAATGGTTTTGGTTTTGAAACTCAATTACAGATTATTCATCCCAAAACCCCATCTTTCCAAATTTTTCAATACGCTGGTTTATTCTTTCCTGAGCCGGAATTTTTTTGAGTTCAGCTATTACAGGTAATAAATATTTTTTTAAAATTAATCCAGCTTCATCATAATTCCAGTGGGCTCCGCCAAGTGGTTCGGGTATCATGCCGTCAACCAGGCCAAATTCAATCATATTTTCTGCAGTAAGTTTTAATTGCTCGGCTGCAGTTTCTTTTTTATCCCAGGTGCGCCAAAGTATGCTGCTGCAACTCTCTGGAGAAATAACAGTGTACCAGGTATTCTCCAGCATAAAAACTTTGTCGCCCACACCAATACCTAAGGCTCCGCCACTGGCTCCTTCGCCAATAATTACACAAATTACTGGTACTTTCAGCCGAATCATTTCATAAATATTACGGGCAATTGCTTCACCCTGTCCCCTTTCTTCAGCTTCCAGGCCCGGGTAGGCACCGGGTGTATCAATTAAAGTAATTACGGGTTTATTAAATTTTTCGGCAAGCCTCATCAGGCGCAGTGCTTTTCGATATCCTTCGGGGTTGGCCATACCAAAATTCCTTAGTTGCCTCATTTTGGTATTAATACCTTTTTGCTGCCCAATAATCATTACCGTTTCTCCATCCAACTGGGCAAAACCACCCACCATGGCTTTATCATCTTTTACATTTCTATCGCCATGTAGTTCAATAAAATTGCTGCACATTTTATCAATGTACTTTAAGGTATAAGGCCTGTCGGGATGCCTGCTCAATTGCACTTTTTGCCAGGGAGTAAGATTATTGGTTAAGTCTTTTTTTGTTTCTATAATTTTTTGTTCCAGCTTTAGTATAGTATCGCTCAGGTCCAGCTTACTTTTTTCAGCACTTGCTTTTTGTACCTCAATTTGGTCGTACAAATCTTTTATGGGCTTTTCAAAGTCGAGAAACTGTCGGTTTTTAAGTTCAGGCATGTAAGTTTTTACTATTTGGTTTACGATAAAGTTTACCGGTTAATGCTTTCTTATTGTAATATAGGTTGTAAAATTAGGGATTACAATATTTTAATAAAAGTTTTGGAGCAGGAAAATCAAAAACCTATCTTTGCCCTCCCGAAAAAAGAGCCAGAAGTCAAATTTTGATTTTAAACTCAGCACTTGGGTAGTAGGATCGGTAGTTCAGTTGGTTAGAATGCTGCCCTGTCACGGCAGAGGTCGCGGGTTCGAGTCCCGTCCGGTCCGCAAGTTCGAAATAAAACCTGCTACCAGAGCAGGTTTTATTTTTTGGTCGAAGTTTTAGTCGAACTGCTTATACTTTTTTGAAGATTTCTTACACAACTTTACAAAGAGCAACGTATCCTTACAAAGATACTTTTTTCAAACCTACAATACTAAAGTTTATAGTAAAATTATCCACAATATTCCTCAAGTCTTTAACATTGCTTGTATATCGTTCCAAAGAAAATAGAGTCTGGAACGTACTTTATAAGGCTTCAACTTGCCATGTTTTATCCAGTCGTAAATTGTTGGTCTGGATACTTTGAAGATGCCGCATACTTCTGTTATTTTATAAAGGGGCTTGTAGGTGAGCCCTTCGGTTTGATAGACACCGTTTTCAGGTTTCCCTTTTTCAACATTGCCTACTTCTTCCTTTATTATATCCCTGATACGACCCCAGAATTCTTCCGGCTCGTAAGGCAATAATATAGGTGTAAATGATTTTGTTTCCATACTTCACATTTCATTTTCACAATCCTTTTAATGTAACCCGACTACCCATTGAAGATCCATTGGAAGGCTGGTATGTTATATATCCAAAATCCTGAAGGTCGTTTATACACTTGTTGTAAGTTTGCCGGGCATTAATTTTGGCTGCCTTCATTATTACCGTTCTTTCGATAGGAATAGGATTTTTACCTCCATTAAGATTCCATTGCTGCAGCAAAGCAATATAGATACTGATATGTGTTGTACCAATTCTTGCATCCTCTGCAATGGCTTGATAGAATCCGGTTAATGGTGGGAACAATTCCATGATTCTTAACTATGAACCGGTTTATTTGATTTACCTCCTTTAGTGAAGGGGCTTTGTTGTTTTACTTTAACACATTATATCTTTTTTGTAGTAAGTCGTAGAAGGATTTATCTGAGAAAACAATTTTCATTTTCGTATTCTCTTTATATGTCTTGCAGATATTTTTTAAACGTGGGTCTTTTGTTTCAAGAATAATTTGCAATGCATTTTTATTTGTTACTTTTTTTAAAATACTCCACCTAACGCTTTCTGTAGAATGATAATCATGTCTCAATTTGATATCAAACTCCAAACACTCATTAAATACGAATGAGGGTATATTACTCGTTTCAGTAACATTATTTAATGAGTCAGTATAGTTTTTTAATAGCTTGCTCTTATCTGTTCAAATTTTTTTATCCTGCTGTTTATTTTCCGTAAGTGTGTCAACATCATTTGAGTAATGCCATAAAAATTATCTCCCTTCCTCCATTGTAAAAATAATCTGTCGGTTGCTTCATTCGTTTCTAAAAACTGCTTCCTGATTTCATGTACATAATCCATTAACTCATAAACCTGGTGGCTTTCTAATCAACAACACGATTGGAACACTACCAATATCGGCGACTAGTGATTTTCATCACGGAATTTTCTTAAAATCTTACTATCATTCCTTTGAATTGCTTTGACTTGAATGTAGATTGCCAAAGCAAAAACTACCGAAATAGGAATTGTTTTTGGTTTATTTATAACCTGCATAATGATAACAGCTAAAATTAAAAAACCAGTTATAGCGACGAGTAACCTTCCTTGTTTTGTAAGAAAAAAACTTGGCAACACTTGAATTTTTTCTTCTTGTATTTTACCAGAGTTGTAAGACGAAAAATAAAGCAACACATTATTTAAAACGTTTTCATCATTATCAAATTGCCTAAAAAATATGTACCGTCTCTTAGTTCCGTCTCTCAAAATAAATTTTACTTTGGAAGCATAGTCTATATCAATCTTACTTACACTAAAATATTTTATGTCCCAATAAATAAACCTGTCGTTCAGCGTATCTGTCGTTTTAATTTCAATAAACTCTTCAGAAAAATACATTGTTGCCTTTTTTGCAACCAAACTAATTTTGAATCTGATAATAATAGCTGGTGTTATAGAGAGCAGAGGGCCGACTATAATAAGCAGGGCATTATGATTCCTAATACCAAGAAATATAAAAAGCGCAGCAATTGATAAAGAAATTACAATGACACAAAAAAACATAAGCCGAAAGCTGTTTATTGGCATCATAAGTGTGTCACTCTGTTTTTTTGGTAGCATTTAGTGATTAGCTTTAATTTATTCATTTTCATTGGCCATTGCTGCATAGTCAATTGCAAGATTTATTAATCCACAGAAGATAGAAACTACTTGGCCTCCAGGCGGACACAGTCCGGCAGAATTAATCGGCATCAAGTGAGCCGCTAAAGCGGAACACTTGTGTCTACTAATCTTCGCGGTTTTAAACCGCAGCATTAACTTACCCATTTCTTATAAAACAGCTCATTAAAAAACCAACCTTACTGTTATCAATAACCTGCTAAATACCTACAATAATTCAACTTTCAATAAACCATGTTCCTTAGTATAATAATCAGTTGCACTGCTGTATTTATAATGCCATGGTTCCCATACCAAGCCACTTCTTACGGGGTTT
>JAYSTT010000731.1:0-4693 GCA_043719495.1 Ferruginibacter sp.
GGTTCCTCCAGCACCACTGTTTATTTGAAGCATAGCAGGCAATTCATCTTCGGGTTCATTCAGGGTGCTTTTAAATTCAGCTTCTTCAATTTTAGTAACGGCATTATCATAAGCTTCTTTAACTTCTTCTTCAGTTGCATCACCAGTTTTCCAGAATTCAAACAACACTACAAAATCTTCCGCAGCAGTGTTTACGGCGTAAAAAAGATTGATCCAATACTCATTTACTTTTGTTTCTTTTAAAATAGCTGTAGCACGGGCATTATCATCCCAAAAGCCAGGCGAAAGTGAGAGTTGTTTGTCGTTTGCGGTTTTAGCTTCCCGGTTTTCTACGTCAAAGAAATCTCTTCAAAACCACTGTGCGGTCTCTCAGAGCCTTAATCTGTTCAATTGTCATGCTGTAAAAATAAGAAAGGTTTTGCTTTGGTGGAAAGATAAAATGGGAAAAGTCTTTTTGTGATCTGTATTTAATAAATTAAAATCATTTATGTAAACCCCGGCCAAAAGTATTTCGCTTATGCAGTTCAATTAATTCTCTTAAAAATCACTTAACCATGGTAAAGAATATTATGTTTGTAAGAAATTCCCTGATTTGAAGTTCCTGCAATCAACTCTTCCAGAAGTCGAAATCGATGAATTCAGTTCATTCAACAGATATTTTTATTGTTCTGGCGATTTGTTATAAATAACGGTTAAATCCATCGCATCTTTGTGGAGCAAAAAACAAAATAAGTATCCAATTCAAATATCCAAAAAAAACCAAAAACCAAGTAAACAAAAAACTATTATCCCTTAGAAAACTAAAACCAATCCAACGAAAACCAGATTAAAATCTAAAAATCCAAAAAAAACCTTACCTGCCTCAAACCAATTTATTAACAGATTTAACCGCAAGACAAATCGAATTAAAAAGCCCTGACAAAACAGGGCTTTTGTAATATTCAAAATAATACATAGCCTTTGCCTGGTTGCATAAAACTTTTATTAAAATTGATAGTACCGGTTTTTAAAATAAAACGAGGCCTAAGCAGTTTATTAATATAAAACCACCTTTCCAGTTTTTATGTATTACTTATTTTTTCAACCCTGCCTGTTGTTTTTACACCGTTCCGGGAAAATTACAGAGTTATGTATTGTTAGCGTGAAGAAAATTCCTGCAACTTTCAATTTTTTATAGCCGGTAAATTGTTAGTCTTGTTTTCCATTAACTTGTGCCTGATAAAAAATCATTTCAATGAAAAAATATTTCTTTTTACTTTTAGCCGTGGTTGCAATTAATGCGGGTGCCCAAACCACACCTAAAATGGATTTCGAAAAATACAATCCACCTTCTACACTAATTGTGCCGGAACATAAATTGGCTAAAGCTAAATTTCCTTTTATTGATGTACATAACCATCAGTTTGGTATGCCCGATATGGATCTTGGCAAGCTAATCACCGACATGGATAAACTGAATATGAAAGTAATGGTGAACCTGAGTGGGGAAAGCGGCGAGACGCTAAAAAAATCTGTTACTAACGTTAAAGATCATTTTCCCCAACGCTTTATTGTATTTGCCAATGTGGATTTTAAAGGAGTGGGAGAAGAAGGCTGGGGTGAAAAAGCTGCAAAACAACTGGAAGAAGATGTAAAGAATGGTGCCAATGGTTTAAAGATATATAAGAGCCTGGGGTTTTCTGTAAAGGATATTAACGGAAAAAGAGTAACTGTAGATGATGCAAGACTTGATTTGGTTTGGAAAAAAGCAGGTGAATTAAAAATACCTGTGATCATTCATACCGCCGACCCCAAACCTTTCTGGTCGCCCATGGATGAAAACAATGAAAGATGGATGGAATTAGCCACACACCCTGGCCGTAAAAAAAGTGATACAGATCCTGCCCCATGGGATACATTGATAGAGGAACAGCATCGTATGTTCAAAAAACATCCACACACTACTTTTATTGCCGCACATTTCGGCTGGTATCCCAATGATTTGGGAAAACTGGGACAACTGCTGGATGAAATGCCCAATGTGGTGGTAGAATTTGGAGCTGTGATAGCAGAATTAGGAAGACAACCACGAATGGCCAAACAATTTTTTACAAAATACCAGGACAGGATATTATTTGGTAAAGACAGCTGGGTGCCTGAAGAATATGCCACTTATTTCCGGGTGCTGGAAACAGAGGATGAATATTTTCCTTATCACAAAAAGTATCATGCCTTTTGGGCAATGTATGGAATGGGGTTACCAGATGCAATTTTAAAAAAGGTCTATTACAAAAATGCATTGCGGATCATTCCGAATATAGATAAAACATTGTTTCCTGATTAATATTTATATAAATGTACAGGAGCAAAGCTGATGGCAATTATTAGTTTGGATAATTAATTTTAAATAAAATAGAGTGAGGTTGAATTATTGTTTTTATAGTTTCATCCTGCATTAAAATAAGAAATACTTAAATAACATTTAAATATTATTTTATTACCTTTAAAATTGGTCAGTTTTTTTGAACTGAACAGCCACAACAATTTACTGCCATTATTTATTTTTTTATAAATTACTCCTATTAAAAAGTAAACAAAACATAAATTTTTATGAAAAATTTTAAACCAGTTACTCTGCAGGTATTGCTTTTTTTATTTTACTTTCCTGTTGCATTATTTGCCATTGATCCAAATGATACAAGGCTGCTTGCACAACCTACCATCTGCGCTAATCACATTGCCTTTATTTATGCCGAAGACCTTTGGGTGGCCAATAAAGATGGTTCTAATCCACGCCGTCTAACGGTAGATAAAGGGGTTGAATCAAACCCCATGTTTTCGCCGGATGGAAAAACAATTGCCTTTAATGCAGAGTATGATGGCAATGTAGATGTATTTATTGTACCTGTAGAAGGGGGAATACCCACAAGGTTAACCTGGCACCCCTCTCCCGATTTGGTACGTGGTTTTACCAGTGATGGAAAATCTGTATTGTTTGCATCACAAAGGGTTACTTTTTCAAACCGGTACGCACAATTATTTACAGTATCACTTACTGGCGGTATGCCAGTTCAACTCAATATTCCCAATGCCTCCTGGGCTACTTACTCTCCGGATGGAAAACAACTGGCCTATAATCCCATCAACGATGCATTCAGGCAATGGAAACATTACCGTGGTGGTTCCATATCCAATATCTGGATATTCAGTTTTTCCGATAATAATACCATTAAAATTCCGCAGCCAAGCGATGGATGCAATGATGTAAACCCTATGTGGATAGGTAATACTATTTATTTCAGAAGCGACAGAAATGGAGAATTCAATTTGTTTTCTTACAATACCGCTTCCAAAAAAATTGAACAGCTTACTAATTTCAATGATTTTCCTATATTGAATTCATCTGCAGGAAACGGGAACATTGTTTTTGAACAGGCAGGTTATTTACATACTTATACCCCAGGCGGACAGGAAACAAAAAAATTAAAAATAGGTATTGCGGCCGACCTCCTTGAACTAAGATCCCGTTATGTAAAAGGTGCTAAATATATCCGAAGTGCTGGTATTTCCCCTTCAGGCCAACGGGCGGTATTTGATTTTAGGGGAGATATTATTACTGTACCTGCAGAAAAAGGCGATGCCCGGAATATTACACAAACTACATCGGTACACGAAAAATACCCGGCTTGGTCACCAGATGGAAAAAATATTGCTTATTTCTCGGATGCTTCCGGCGAATACCAGCTTCATCTAAAATCGCAGGATGGAAAGGGTGAAACAAAAACAATACCATTGAAAGGTACAGGATTTTATGCTTTTCCAAGATGGTCGCCAGATAGTAAAAAGATAAGCTTTGCAGATAACGGCCGTAATCTTTATGTGGTAGACATTGCCACGGGAACAAGCACTAAAATTGATGCAGATGAATTGTATATTCCCGGCCCTTTCCGGGATATGTTAGGCGATTGGTCATCCGATTCCAAATGGATGGCTTATACCAAAGTAACAGAAACACAATTCAAACAGGTTTTTCTTTATTCGGTGGATCAAAAAAAATCATATGCACTTACTGACGGATTAAGTGATGCATCCGAACCCATATTTGACCGGGGAGGAAAATACCTGTACTTTTTTGCTTCTACAGACGCAGGCCCGGTTCTCAACTGGTTTGATCAATCCAATGCAGATATGCGGGCTACCAATTCTATATACCTGGTTACACTTCAAAAAGAAACCATCTCGCCATTTGCAAAAGAGAGTGACGAAGAAAAAATAAAAGAACCTGCCGACACATCAAAAAGTAAAAAAAATGCAACTCCCACTGCAGAAAAAAAATCGGGTACACTTGCCATTGATTGGGAGGGCATTCAAAACAGGATCATTGATCTTCCTGTAAAGGCAGGCAACTTTGCCCAGTTGGGCATGGGTAATGAGGACGAGTTATTATACATAACTTTTTCCGATGATAACCAGGGATCGGGCATGTTGCATAAATATGATATTAAAAAACGCAAGGATAAAGAAGTGATGGAGATGGATGGATATTCCCTTTCGGCAGACGGAAAAAAAATGCTGTATTCAAACGGAAGCAGTTTCGGAATAACTAATACCGGTGAAAAACCTGAACCAGGAAAGGGAATGTTGAATACAGATGACATACAGGTTAAAATTGACCCTTTGGCAGAATGGCCACAAATATTTGATGAAGCATGGC
>JAYSTT010000732.1:0-1933 GCA_043719495.1 Ferruginibacter sp.
GATGCAAAATATTTTTGAGCCATCCTTATCTTACGTTTATAAAACAAATTTAAGAGCCACTTTAACCTATGCCTACGGAAATAAAAAAAATACCATCGACTCCATGGAAACGGCCACCAATCATGTTTTTACGGCAGATGTGCGTTATAACATTCTTTCAAGCAGCACCCTTAATGCAAGATTTTCATTGAACCAGATAAGCTATAAGGGATATAGCGGCTCTGCAAATACAACAGTTGGATATATTTTACTGGATGGATTGTTACCGGGAAAAAATTATTTATGGAACCTGGAATTTACAAAACGGCTGGCTGGTAATATTGAAATGAGTGTTCAATATGAGGGGCGAAAACCGGAATCAACAAGAACTATTCATATTGGCCGGGCATCTATCAGGGCTATTTTTTAGTGTCAGGCCACCACGAAAACTCTAACAAGGGTCTTCCTGAAAACCCGTAATCCCCACTGGTAAAGGATTTGAGGATAACTAAATATTAAAAAAGCCTCACTATGGCACAAAATGTGTTCAAAGTGAGGCAACTTTAATATAAGAACTATGTCAAATTTACTATTTTGTCACGAACATTTATTGCACGAAAGATTTTTACAAACCGACTTGGGCCAGTTGTATTTATCAATTCCTTTTGATGAATTGGCGGCAACAATACCTGCTCCAAAATATGCAAAAAGCGGTAGAGGTTGCAAACCCTGGTTTGATGTAAAGGGTGGGATAGCGTTACAATTTTTAAAACACTATCTGTGCCTCAGTGATGATCTGTTGATTCAACGTATTAATACCGATTGGAGCATGCAATGCTTTTGCGGCATATTGCTAAAGCCAACGGAAGTAATAAAAGATACTAACCTTCCAAGCTACTGGCGTTGTTATATTGGTGAACATTTAAACCTCTCATGCATGCAGCAAATATTTGCCCGCTATTGGAAGACAGATATGACCGATACCAATTTTAGCAGTGAAGATGCAACCTGTTACGAAAGCCGGATGAGTTACCCTACACCTATAAAATTGCTTTGGGATTGTTGTAGTAAAACCTACCTGAGTTATAACAGTATTAGAAAAAGTTTAAAGCTGCGGCCAAGCCGTTGTAATTATGAAGCCAGGCGTAAGGATTTTTTAAGTTACCAGAAAACGAAGAAAAAAACTAAAAAACAGGAGAAGAAACTTATAAAAAAGCTACTCAAATTTTTACTGACTTTACTTGGCCTTCACCAATTAATAGTTACAACAAAAAAAATAGATTTATCCAGCAAACAAAAACAGCAAATGCTTACCATCACTACAGTGTATGAGCAGCAGCACAGTAAAGTATATGGTGAAGTGGAGCAGATAAAAGACCGGATTTTAAGTTTAAGCAAGCCTTACATACGCCCCATTGTAAGAGGTAAAGAAACTAAAGCAGTAGAGTTTGGGGCTAAAGTAAACAAGTTGCAGATTGATGGCATCAGCTTTATAGAACATTTTAGTTACGATGCCTTTAATGAAGGAACCCGGTTACAAAGTGCCATAGGCCTTCACCGGCAATTGTTTGGTAAATGCAGCTATCACAGTGCCGATAAAATATATGCTACCAATGCAAACAGGAGCTATTGCAAAAAAGAAAAAATAACTAACAATTTTATTCCGAAGGGTAAGCAGAAATTAATACACATTGGGCAAAACAAAATAATTAGAGCTGAATTAAACAGAGACAGGGGTGTAAGGCTTGAAGGTAGTTTTGGAAACGAAAAAAATCATTACCTGCTGCAAAAAGTAAATGCCCGCAATGCAGTTACCGAAAAATGCTGGATATTTTTTGGAATAATGACTGCCAATGCCTCTATCATTACCAACCGAAGACAGGCTGCACTAAAACAGGCTGCATAAATCAGTCTGAAAATAAAAAAACGCCAACGAAAAGCTGGCGTATAAAAA
>JAYSTT010000733.1:0-4685 GCA_043719495.1 Ferruginibacter sp.
TTTTCTATTTTTAATTCGGATGCCATTAAAAATGTAACCTTAATTAAAGGGGGTATGCCTGCACAATATGGTGGCCGCTTATCCAGTGTGGTGGATATCGCCATGAAAGAAGGTAATAATCAAAAGTTTCAGGTGGAAGGAGGCATTGGTTTAATTGCATCCCGGTTATCGGTACAAGGCCCACTAAAAAAAGATAAAGCCTCTTTTATAGTGTCTGCCAGAAGAACTTATATTGATGGACTATCCAAGCCTTTCATTAAATCGGGCAGTCAGTTTTATGGTTCTGGTTATTATTTTTATGATTTAAATGCGAAGGTAAATTATAGATTTTCCGAAAAAGACAGGCTTTATTTAAGTGGGTATTTTGGCCGCGATGTTTTTGATTTTGTAAACGGTAAACAAAGTTTAAAAGTAAATATTCCCTGGGGAAATGCTACCGGCACACTTCGCTGGAATCACGTGTTTAATAAAAGATTATTCGGTAACACCACAGTAGTGTACAATAATTATAATTTTACTTTTAATGCTGCACAAAATAATTTTGAAATAAAACTTGCATCGGGAATAAGGGATTTCAGCTTAAAGCAGGATTTTGATCTCTATCCTTTTACCGGGCATAAAATAAAATTTGGAGGCATTTATACTTTCCATAAGTTTACCCCTTCTGTGGTTAGCGGCAAACAGGATTCAGTTGTGTTTAACCCTAATAATGCACAAACTAAATTTGCAAACGAAGCGGCCATTTATTTACAGGATGACTGGGAAATAAATGATAAAATTAAAATAAATGCCGGTCTTCGTTACAGCTTGTTTCAACAAGTTGGAGCTTACAAAATTTATAAAACAGATGATAATGGTAACCGCTTAGACAGTACTGTTTATAAAATCGGGCAGGTAGTAAAAACTTATGGCGGGTTTGAACCACGATTAACTTTACGCTATGCTTTTAATGATGAAACATCTGTAAAAGCATCGGTAACACGAAACCTTCAATACATTCATTTGGTAAGTAATGCCGGCACTACTTTGCCTACTGATATTTGGGTACCCAGTACTTATAAAGTAAAACCGCAAATAAGTTTATTATACGCCGCAGGATTATTTAAAAATTTTAAGGATAATATGTTTGAAACCTCGGTAGAATTGTATTACAAACAAATGCAAAACCAAATTGAATATAGTGAGGGCTATACACCCAATACCCTGGAGGATACAGAAAATTTTTTCGCTTTTGGAAAGGGTTGGAGCTACGGAAGTGAATTTTTCATCAACAAAACGAAAGGAAAATTAACTGGCTGGGTAGGTTATACTTTAAGCTGGACATGGAGAAAATTTGCTACACTGAATTTCGGGGAAAAATATCCAGCCAAATATGACAGAAGAAATGATTTGAGTGTTGTAGCAATGTATGAAATAAATAAAAAATGGAAACTATCGGCAGCATTTGTATATGGTAGCGGTAATGCTGCAACCTTACCTCAGCGTTTTTATATTGTTGCTGGTGTACTAACTCAGGAGTATAGCCGTATCAACGAATATCGGTTGCCTGCATATCACCGACTGGACTTATCAGCCATTCTTACCCCAAGGAAAAACGAAAAAAGGAAATGGAAAAGCGAATGGGTGTTTAGTATCTACAATACCTACAGCCGTCAAAACCCTTATTTTATTTATTTCGATCAAAGTGGAAGCCCCTTAAATAGTACTTTAACCATTCAGGCAAAGCAAGTCTCCTTATTTCCCATCATCCCTGCAGTTACCTGGAATTTTAAATTCTAAAATAAAAAAAGCATCCCATTATAGGGATGCAGTTTACGGTTTGAGTTCGGATTAAGAACTATCTTGCAAATGTCTGGTAAGTTTCCACTTTAGCACCCGGAAAGGCCGGGTCGTTTGTTGATGTACTGACTACAGTAAATATTTCATCGGTAAGTGTTAACATTTTCCAGCTGTATATTTTTGATGGGGTAGTTGCTATTAAAGAATCAGTGCCTACAAATTGATACGTTCCAGCATTTATAGTATAGCTGTTAAAACAATATTTAAAACTGTTGTTTGCATCAAATTGAACAAAATTCTTTGGAGTTGGGGCACGATTTATTATAGTATCCTTTAAAAAAACATTGTTGTAATAGATTTTAAGTTGAACTCTTTCAATCCACCATTCGCTTATTACCTGTTGTTCTTTTGGTTTATCGCTGCTGGTATCTGGCTTGGCACATGAAGTAGCAAAGCAGCTAAGTATAACTATACTTGAGAATAGCAGGGAACCCCGGATAAGGTTTTTCATCACTTAAGAATATTGATTTAAGTAATAAACGTAACCCCTATTTATTTATTGTGTGTTTTTTGGTTTGTGAACAAAACGGATTGCACCGCTTTTTTCCAAATCGCTGGTTATGCGTACTTCATACCTTTTTTCACCATCAGTAACAACCATTAAAGCAGTATTAGGGGGGATAGATCCTAA
Organism: Ferruginibacter sp.; assembly: GCA_043719495.1. GTDB lineage: Bacteria > Bacteroidota > Bacteroidia > Chitinophagales > Chitinophagaceae > Ferruginibacter. The sequence goes on from JAYSTT010000733.1 coordinate 2,471, forward strand.
ATTGTCGGCATACATTACTAACTCATTTACATTTTTATTATTTTCCACATTTAAATTTAAGGTTATCGCTTTATCGGAGAGCCGTTTATGTGAAAGTAATAATTTTCCATTAAAAAAAAGCGTAATACTATCTCCGTCAATATCTCCATTGTCATACAAATCCACTTTAAAAATTTCATTTTCTATTTCAATAGTCTTAATAAGATTGTTATTACGCTTTTCAAAGCCAATATCTGTTCTTTGCTTTATCACTGGGCTTGTTATAACCACAGGAGGAATTGGTATTGTAGATTCAGCTTTTACTTGTGGAGTGGCTTTTACAACCGGGGGTGTCTTTAATGGTTTAGTATTATTTTTTACAAGTGGAGGGGGTAAAATTTTATTTTTATCCTTAAAAATATTATTTATTTTATTATCCTGTTTTTTTACAGGGTTACTGTTACGTGAAGTAGTATTATTAAAAAGCTGGGTATTCTTTTTTAGAACTCTCCGGGATAATACTGTAGTTCCAAAACCGCAATCTCCTTCCTGGTTAGGGGCAGGAACCCAACTCCCTTCAAGAGTTTGTTGATCGCCTTCTTTAAAATAAGTTAGTTTATGTATTTGAAAGCAATTGCGGATATGTGAGGGCACATTAGTTTTTGTACGTTCGGTTTCGGTTACCTCAACATATCTGCTGCCTTTATTTATTTTACCGGATAATTTGCAAATGGTGTAATACCGTTTTCCACCATCATTAAAATAGGTGTAAGAATATCCCGTAACAATATTACCATTCGTTTCCAGTTCCAGCACATAATCGCAACGGTCGCCCCCCCAGCCCAAAAAAGTTGTGCTGTTATCTGTAAACTGCCCTTTCCACTGCCCTTTAAATTCTTGTGCAAATGCTGTGGCAGTAAAAAAAATAATGATTAATAGTGGTATAATTTTTTTCATTTTCACTTGTTACTTTTAATTAAGTAGATATTTCCATAACCACAATTTTCTCCATCAGTATACCAATCTCCTGATAGTTGCAATTGCTTTTTTCGTTTGTTATAATACAACTTCATAATCTGCAAGCATAACTCTATATCAGCAGCAGCAAAAGGTTGAATCGCTTTTGTTTCTTCAAGATATAAAATATTCTTTTTTAAAAAACCGCCTCTCATAACACATACTGAAGAATCCACCGCCTTATTTTCTTTCATAATTGTTTTACTGAATGCCTGAAAAACAGTATCATTAATCTTAGTAAAATAAATACTAATAGTTGTTTTTGACCCTGGGTTTGTGTACGTATTGTCGGTAAAATAGCCCTTCCATTCTCCAGCCAAATCCTGCGAAAATATTTCTCCAAAACAAAATAAAAAACAAATCAGTAAAACAAATGTTCTCATTATTTACAAAGATATTTTAGATTAATTTTTCCATAGCTAATACTTCGTTAAATTTGCAGCCTGCCAGCAGTTAAGGCAGATAATAAAGATATGATAAAGATTACATTACCCGATGGAGCGGTTAAGGAATACGAACAAGGCTCATCTGCATTGGATATAGCCAAATCTATTAGCGAAGGTCTTGCAAGAAAAGTGCTGGCAGCTAGTATAAATAACGAAGTGTGGGATGCCACAAGGCCAATAAATAACGATGCCTCTTTAAAATTATTAACCTGGGATGATGCCAATGCAAAAGCTACCTTTTGGCATTCCTCGGCACATTTAATGGCAGAGGCGGTGGAGAGCATGTTTCCGGGAGTAAAATTTTGGGTTGGCCCTGCAATTGAAAGGGGTTTTTATTACGATATGGATTTAGGCGATAAAAAAATTAATGAAGAAGATTTAGCCCTGCTGGAAAAAAAGATGACCGAACTGGCAAGGCGAAATAATTTATTTGTCAGAAAAGAAATATCAAAAGCCGATGCCTTAAATTATTTTAATGATAAAGGAGATGAGTATAAATTAGATTTATTGCAAAATCTGCAGGATGGCAGCATAACTTTTTATACACAGGGAGGCTTTACCGATTTGTGCCGTGGTCCACACATACCAGCAACTGGTGCAATAAAAGCTATAAAATTAATGAGCATTGCAGGTGCTTATTGGAAAGGCGATGAAAAAAATAAACAACTTACAAGAATTTACGGCGTAACATTTCCCAATCAAAAAGAATTAGACGAATACCTTGCTTTATTAGAGGAAGCCAAAAAGCGTGACCACCGTAAATTAGGTAAAGA
>JAYSTT010000734.1:0-1926 GCA_043719495.1 Ferruginibacter sp.
TGGTAATAACGGTAAGATAGATTTAGTTTTTTGCATTTCGTACAGCTATTGCAAATGCAGGAGATTTTTTGCAATATCAGGAATACCCACCGGGAGTATTTATTTTTTTAATAATGCACCCAACCAGCCCCCGATTTCCATAAACCAGGCAATACCTAAATGTACTATTAACCCTCCCCAAACACTGCCGGTATTATAACTTACTATACCCAACAGCAATCCTCCCCAAAAACTACTAATGGCTTCGCCTATTGGTTTACCTAAATGAATGGCACAGTAAAAACAGGCAACAGGTATTATACAATGAGTACCACAAATTTTTATTAATGATAAAATTAAAAAGCCCCGAAAGAAAAATTCTATGCTCACAAAATCAAATCCGTAACATAATTCATAAGCAATATAGCGCCAGCTTTGATGCCCCACTTGAAGCCGCGTTAAAAATTTAGCTTTGGGATACATACTTAAAAAATCTTTTTGTGTACTTGCCAATGCCAGCAATGGAAGCATTATTAACAGCATTATAAGATAAGGCCTGATATTATCTAAAGCTTTGGTGCCATAAAAAGGTTGACTGCTTTTATCTTTTATAAACCAGATAATGAATACCGGAAGCAGCAAAACAAACACACGAAGCACCCAGTTGATACAACGTAACCAAAACTGCAATTCATCCCCAGACCATACTTTATTTACAATGGCTTCATGAAAATCAAAATTTACACGGAAGGAAAAAAATGCCGGCGCCAATAACAATATTATCCAAAACCAATAATTTTTATAATAATCACATTCTTTAAAAAAAAATAATTGCAGTAAAAAAGCTACAGCAAAAGGAATGAAATATAAAAGATAGTAACCCAAAAAATTACTCCATCTTGTTTTACCTCCTGCTGCATAGCGACGCTCTAAAAAATGCCAGTAGTTTAAATAAATGAGGATACCGAGCATAACCAGTATCAGTATAAAATAAAACAGATTAAACTCTTTTAAATAAAATTCCTTTATGTACTTAAATACTGATTGCACCGATTTTTTTTATAAAGATAAAGGCAGTAAGCATATAAAACGAAAAGCCCCTGTACTACAACAGGGGCCTGATATTGAGGATAAGGTAATATTATTTGTAGCCTGTCCATACCCTGGTTTCCATATCAAAAAGCCAGTAAATACCATTAGAAAAAGAAAAGTTAAACATAAGTTCTGTAGTGGCAGTTTCGGGCAGTTTAAGCTTTTGGCTTAAAAATCCGGTTTTATAATTGTATAGCTCAATTTGTTTATCCACTACGTTTAATACACCCACTTCTGCACCAGGCACACCACTGTAAATAAGTGTGGAATTATTGTAACCTTCAGGTACTGTTGTTATATCTTCATCTTCGGCAATACCGTCTTTTGCGGTAAGGCCCCAGTGAATAATTACTGTAGTATCTTCTACTTCAGCTGTTGCTTTGTATACCCATATTTGAGAACCTTTTAAAAATAGTACCTGTTTTTTTGTAGGGTTGTAAGCACCCACGCTTTGAGCATCCGGCTGATTCATGCCTTCAAAATTAACCGTATTTTCTTTCGGCATCCCTTTGGCATCAAATGTATAGCTGAACCATCCGTTAGTGTCATAACCATTACCACAGATTTGTTTTTTTAGCGGGTTATACCAAAGCCCCCGTGTGTCAATCATTGTTGTCAGGTTATCCGCTGACAGTCTTTTACCAATTGCACTAAATACTGCCATTGGGTAACCCATATTACCCGCAAAGGACACATAGTATTTTTTTTGCAGCGGGTGCCATACCACACTGGCTCCCCTAGTGCCTGCAAAATCATCAGCCTCTGATTTGGGAGTCATTTTAAGTTCCATTACCTTTTTTAATGGTCGCTTAAGTTGTGCCTGCAAAGTATTGGCAACAACAAAAAAAACAACAG
>JAYSTT010000735.1:0-11195 GCA_043719495.1 Ferruginibacter sp.
CTGCAGAGTCCAGTTCACGGGCACCGCTATATTTTCCGTCTTTATCAATATCTATCTCAAACCCTCCCGTCATTTTTCCGGTTTTGCTGTTGGCTATCGATTTCATCTGGCCTTTATCGTAATGGGTCATAATGGTGGATTCGCCTGTATTACCCTTGCTGTCTTTTTTGCCGGAGGAAGTAATGTATCCTTTTTCGCCATACTGGTCGGTAGTAATACAGCAGGAATCCATTGCACCTATCTTACCGGTACTGTCGGGTGTATAGCTGGTCTCCTCAATACTCTTTACCATTCCTTTCAGGTTTTGAATTGTCCAGTCGCTATTTTTGGCCACTGTGGTTTCGTTGGTACTGTTATTACAGGAAACAATGCTCATTCCCGTAATCATAAGCAGTAGTAATTTTTTCATAACAGTTGATGTTGGTGAACCCGTAAAATAGAAACTTTACCCGTAAACCGCTAATAAAACGGGGTTATTTTCTCCACCTGTATTCGTGCTAGAGCAATGTATTGCTGCAATTTTACAGAAAATATAATTCTTACAGGCGTCGGCATAGCTGGCCACTACTACCCTTTAAAATATTTGATTGTAAATTTTTGTTCCCGGCTACATCCCTGTTACCGGCACCAATAGACGTACCCCTAAAGCAAACGCGACGGAATCAATAAGTACTCCACTGCACTATGAGAGCAGGGAAGAGAAAAATATATTATTTCTTAAAAACCAAAACCCCGCAAACAGGTTACGGGGTTTTGCATGTACAAAAATAAATTGTTTAATTTTTTCTGGCATGGCGGTCGAACTGCATCAGAAAATCTGCCTTGCCATCTTTATTTATACGCCAGGTTTCCATTACATAGCCCGTATCTTTTTTACCCATTTTATCAGTAGAGTATTCTGTAGCCCAAACCAGCACCCAGTCTTCTTTTTTATCGGTACTGCGCACTGACATCACCGCATTAACCGTATCTGTCATAGAAGTGTATTTGGCACGGTTTCTTTTCCATACTGCAGAAAGGCTGTCAGCACCTTTTACCATAATGTTATCACTCATAAATACAGTTGCCGTATCGGCCACCCAGCTTTTTAAATTATCCAGTTTGTTATCCTGCCAGTCTTTCCAGCTTCCCTGTACTATCATAGCGGCATAAGCGGGGTTGCCTATTTCAAAAGAAGAAGAATAACTTACCGGTAAAGAAAACGGCACGGCTGGTTTAGTTTCGGTACTTACTTTGCTATCGGCAGCTTCCATTTTTTCATTGTTATCGGCAGCCTCCTTTTTTTCATTGTTACAAGCCATAGCCAGTACTGCAATACAAAAAAAAATAATTAATTTTTTCATAACATAAAATTTTTTTGGTTAAAGGAAAAATGTGTTAATAAAAATATTATAATTAACAAGGGGAGCAGAACAGTTACCGAATCTAAGAAAAGTTGCGGGACTTTATTTACATTTTTACCAGCTATCAAAACAGGGCCTCCCGCCGATGTTGGTCGCCTGACCAACATCGGCTTCTTCCTGCTATTCATCACATAAAAAAGCCCCCGATACATCGGGAGGCCTATCAATTAAAGCATCTTCTTTTTACTTCTTGGGGAAATGACTTGTCTTTTCATCCAGTTCTACCATTTTGCCATTCTTCATCCTGATGTCGTCGGTAACGCTCATCGAATCGGCCACTCCTTTATCATTTTTCCATTTTTGTTTGTACCAAAGGGTAACCCACTCACTTTTTTTATCGGCAGATATAACGGATACATAATCGTACATGGTAACGGAAAGGTCGTTGTACTTGGGGCGATCGGCAATAAAAAATTTCATGGCACTGTCGTGGCTTAGTTTTGCATGAAAATAATCAAAATACAGATCAATTGAATCGCTGATGGTACCCGCCATGGCAGTAAAATCCTTATCTATATAGGTCTTAAGGCTACTCATTGCGGCAACCACATTTTCGGTGCTGCCTATTTGCCAGTTTCGGTAGGGTTCCTGTAGCGGGTAGGGTAGTTTAACATCGGCTACAGGTGTAGCTTTTACTTCAGCAGGCGCAGCTTCTTTTTTATCCTGGTCTGCATTGTTGCAGCTGGCCAGTGCAACAGTCAGGCAGGTAATTACAATAAATTGTTTCATGAAAAAATTGTTTTGGTTAAGGTTGATAATTTAAATACCGGTTAAAGTCATTAGCAACTGACAGTACCTGTTTATTACCAATGACAGCATAAGGTAAGCCGAATAAAAATAAAAAGCAAGGATTTGTAAATTTTTATTGGCACTGTTGTGGGTTGCCTGATGAACAAAACTGCCTTGTTTTGTTTTGCTATAAATACATTTGTATTGTTTTGCTATAAATACATTTGTATTGTTTGCTTAAAAAAAGAATTAATTTCCTCCAATAAAAAAAAACAAAAAATCTTTTACCATTGCAGCGGTACTTTTTGTGTTCATTATTTTTTTATCGCAGTGCATCAATACCAGCGCAATGCCCGATCCCCGTGGCAGCGCCTTTGCCTCACCGGTAACCTGCAGGCAATGCCACCAGGCCATTTATGATTCGGCTTTATTAACGGCACACTTTAATGCATCGGCAGCAGCATCCACAAAAAATGTTTTGGGTAATTTTAATGCAGGCCACAATAGTTTTATATACGACAGTAGCTGCAAAGTAATAATGGAGCAAAGAGACAGTGGCCTTTACCAGGCCCATTATATAAATAGTACAGTAAAAGAAGCCCATCGCTTTGATATAACTTTTGGTATAAAGCATGCACAAACCTGGTTGTACTGGCAAAAGGATAATACCTATGAGTTGCGGGTATCTTATTATACGGCTGTTAATGACTGGGGTACCAGCCCCGGTTTTTCGGTAGCAGCACCCAACTTTAACAGGATAATTGGTAAAGATTGTTTTGAGTGCCACAGTTCCAACATCAGCAATAAAAAAAATACTGCTGCTGCCGGGGATTATTTTTTTGATTTTAATAAATACAAAATATAACCAAAGAATATTTACACAATACTAAAAGAAAAAATGTGGGCTAAGCAGAAAATATCAAGGCTAATAAAATACACCAGCATTTTATAGCTGCTCCAAAACCTTTAACCAAAAAATTTACGGCTTCTGTTTAAAAATAAATTATCTTTCGTACTAAAATAGTCAAATGAAAATAAAATACCTTTTACTTATTTGCTGTTCTTTAAGTTGCAGCAGCCTTATTGCTCAGTCAGCTACAGAAACCGGTACCTGGCTGCAGCATACCGATACGGCATATAATTTTACAGTTCAGTATCCAGGCAACTGGCAGTTTAAACTCCCCGGCACCAACACCCGCTTTTTTATAACCAGTTATACAGAGAATGATGCCGATGCCTTTAGAGAAAATATCAACTGCCTGGCCCGTAAAATAGAAGACAGCAATTTTATTATCAGTTCAGCAAAAGAGAGCATTTTATCATCGCTGGAAAAAAAATTTGAAGACTTCAAGCTTATAAAATCGGGGTATGTAAAATGGAATGATACTGATGCCCTGCAGCTGAGTTATACCTGCACCCAGCAAACTGGCGGCTCCACTTTTAAAACCCATATGTTTCAACAAATGGCCATGGTTAAAGGCATATTATATGTGCTCACTTTTACCTCTGAAATAAACAGCTACGATAAATATATTGAGATGGTAAATAAAGTTATAAGCTCTTTTAAAGTAAAGTAGTAATAACGCTTTGCAGTAATGCGGACCCATGTTGTTAATCTTTACGGCAAACCTCTGTTTTTTTAAAAGTTAATTGCAAAACTAAGGTGCATTAGTTTTTGCAAAACCGGTTAAAATATAAAAAAGCCATTGCCAGAATAAACCTGCAATGGTTTTTAATTTTTTATTTGCAGGCTGTAAATAAAATCAGGCGGGTTTACTAAACTTTCCCATCACCATAGCCACTATGGCACCAATTACAGCACTCATAACTGTAGAAGCCAACACGTCGGCCAGCATCATTCTTTTACTGGCAATAGTTGTAGTGGCATACATTATACAATCGTAGGAGGCCGACATTAATAACCCTATAACTGCAGCGGTAATAAAACCATTGGCCAGGCTATTAACATTTGCCCTTACAAAAATATAGGCCATTAAAAATCCTGACAGCAGGTTGCCAAATACCAGATAAAGAAAATTCATATCGGCATCGGCACGGTTTATATTTCCTGCTGTACCCGGATTAGCTTTCATAAAATCCATCAACAGGTTGCCATAAATGAGCCAACCCAAAAGGAAGAAAAGAATACCTCCTGTAATTCCTCCAACAATAAGTTTTTTAAAGTCCATAATTAAAGGTTTTAGTGTGGGTTAAAAAAATATCTACTAAAGTAATGTTTAGTTTCTTTTTATGCAAGTAACCTTATGCCTTGCTTTGCACATTTACCTTAAACAGGGAGTTATAAAATAGGTTTACTTTTTATATGACACTAAAGCTTTGCATCCCTGGTTTATTTATATCAGCAAATAAGTGCAGCAGGTAAAAAACATCCTTCAATCCATAAAAATCCCGACCTTCCCATCATGAAAAAAATACTTCTCCTTCAGCTTTGTTTTTATATTTTGATAAGTAGCTGGGCTCAAAATAAACCTGCCTATATTTTGTACAATGCAAAAGGTAAAAAGGTAAAGTACAGTAAAATGATAAAAGTACTCAGCCAAAAAGATATAGTAATGATTGGCGAATATCACAATAATGCCATTAGCCACTGGATGGAACTGGAGATTACCAAAGATTGTAAAGCACTGCGCAACCTGGTACTGGGTGCCGAAATGTTTGAACAGGATAATCAACAGGCACTGGATCTTTATTTGCAGGGTAAATTATCTGCCAAAGGTTTAGACAGTATGGCCCGCCTTTGGAAAAACTACCCTACCGATTATGCACCACTGGTAAATTTTGCCAAAGAAAATAATATTGTATTTGCGGCCACCAACGTGCCACGCAAGTATGCAGCCATAGTGGGTAAAGCCGGTTATGAAGCTTTGGATACTGTGCCTGCCACCGCAAAAATGTTTATTGCCCCCCTGCCTATTGCATACGACAGTACCTTGCCCGGTTATAAAAATATGATGACGATGATGGCTGGCCATGGCACCGCCAATATGCCCAAGGCGCAGGCACTTAAAGATGCAACAATGGCTTATTTTATTTTAAAATATTTTGTGCCGGGTAGTTTATTTATTCATTACAATGGCAGTTACCATTCTGAAAAATCATGATGGCATTGTTTGGCACCTGCTGCACAGCAAACCCAATTTAAAAATTACTACAGTTACAACCGTTAGCCAAAAAGATATTAAACATTTACTGGCCGAAAATAAAAATAAAGCCGATTTTATTATTTGTGTGGATGAGGATATGACGAATACCTATTAACCAAGCTTCGTCAAACTTTTACAGGAATAAAATCCTGAAAATTATATTGAAAAAATAAAATAAACACAGCCACAACTAAAAAAAATCTTATTGGGGGTTTTCAATTTTACAAATGAGGGTTTAAGAGGTTGGCTTAACAATTGGAAATCGGCTTTCACGGAATATGTTTAATAATGATATTGGGTATCCATTAATAGTAAATAACAAAACTAAATGCATTTACTATGGGCTTATGTAGGATAATGAATAAATAAAAAGTAGTAGTGGTACTACTTTTTTAAGGGATAACGCCATTAGTGTTGTTTAAATACTATGCAAATGCCCTGCTTTAAAAATGAAACGTTGATAATACTAAACAATGATGGAAAATAAAAAAACCCCTGCTTGGGGTTTTCAAAGGAACTGATTAATGTTTTCCTGGGTTGATCAATTCCGCGGTTTTTTAGAGGATGGTTTGGATATTAAAATATTCGCTTTTAAGAATATGATGTAAATATAGTCCCTGGTATTAATCCATTTTATAGAAATATATGGTAATACCTGTAGCTTTTCTCCTACAACCTGTGTCTACAGATATTTTGCAGTTTTTTATGGGCAAAGTGGCATTAAGGTTACAATTGAATCAATACTAACTGCTTCAATTGCCGTTAGTATTTTTAAAATGGAAATAGAAAAAAATCCGCATCTTTAAAATATAATTCCTCCTCATTCGTCTGCATGAATATACATGGAAGATGCAATGACGATATCAATACCAATGGCTGCTGAACGCAACAGAAATATTACCAATACCATTAAGGCTATAAGCAAGCGGCTTTTTAGTTTTATAAAGCAGCGTGTGGCTAATACTGAGGATGCGGAAGACATTCTGCAGGATGTTTTTTACCAGTTTGCAGGTAATGCCGAGCCCATAGAGCAGACCACTGCCTGGCTGTATAAAGTAGCCCGTAATAAAATTACCGACAGTTATCGTAAACAAAAACTTCCGCTGGCCGATGATGTTTTAAATGCACAGGGTACAGAAGAGGAAAGTTTTGACTGGAAGGAAGTGATGTTTACTAACGACAGCAATCCTGAAACAGAATACCTGCGCAATATTTTTTGGGAAGAACTGAAAGTGGCACTGGACGAACTGCCTGCGGAACAGCGTACCGTATTTATTCAAAATGAAATTGATGGTATTGCTTTTAAAGATATGGCGGCAGAAAACGGAGAAAGTGTGGCCACACTTATCAGCCGGAAGCGATATGCGGTTTTGCATTTGAGAAACAGGTTAAGTGTATTAAAAGATGAATTATTAAATTATTAAAAAGTTAGACACCGATTAAAAAAAATAAAAAATGCCTTCGGCACAACCGGTGGCTAACACAAAAAAAATAACATGAAAAAATTTTGGTTTAAAAAAGGATTGATGATATTATTCTTCGGAATTATTGCTATAACTGCATTTGGCTTTATAGTAATGAGTTTATGGAATGCAATTTTACCTGCTGTGCTGGGTGTAAAAGCAATAACCTTTATACAAGCCCTGGGTATTTTGCTTTTAAGTAAAATATTGTTTGGTGGCTTTGGTGGCGGCAGGCGCTGGCGGGGCAGCCAGGCCTGGAAAGAAAAAGTGAAGCAACGGTTTGAAAACATGACTCCCGAAGAAAAGGATAAATTTAAAGCCGAATGGAAGAACAGGTGCGGAGGTATGTGGGGAAGGCATTCTTCCGAAACAAATACTTCCACTTCCTCAACAACAGTGGAATAATATTTGCAGGGTTAGATGATTAAAACATCTAACCCTTTTTAACTAATCAAACTCTAAACTTCTAATTGCAAAAACCATTAACTTTTAAACCTGTTGTTTATGGAAGTATTAGTTTTTAAAACCAACCTTACCAATGCCAAACGTATTGAAGATGTGGAACCTTTATTAGATGTTCATCCGCATATTATACAATGGAATGTTGACTTAAATGACTGCGATAATATTTTACGCATAGTTAGCCGCAATGTGGCTGCCCATGAAGTAGAAAATATGTTATTGGGTGCCGGGTATTATTGTGAAGAGTTACAGTAAATTATTTCAGTTAAAAACATTCCACCACCCAGGTTCTTTGCCATTGTTCTTTAGCTGCCAAAACATTTATACCTTCTTTATCTTTTAACTGCTGGTTATGTGTTATGCTATCTGCAATTCCGCTCCATGGCTCCAGGCAAACAAAGGGGGCATCTTTTGAAGCCCAAATTCCAAAGAAAGGAAAATCAGAAAATTTAAAATGAATACCATGCTGATGTTTTATGCAACCGATCGTAATTCTATTGCTCTGTATATTTTTTAAAACAATAGCATCTTCATAAAACAATTCATTACTCAATAATAGTTTATTGTCTGTTGTTGATAAAAGTTCAGAAATTGTTGAGATTAACCCATCCTGTAATTTCCATCGCTGCAATTGTTCAGTTATATTAAATTCCAGGTAGTAATCTGTATAAGTGGTATCCTTTACCATTGGCACTGCAAATGCAGGATGGGCCCCAACAGAAAAAAGTAATTCTTCATTACCTGGATTAAAAACTTCGTAAGTACAGGAAAGTGAAGCACTATTTAATTGATAACGTAATTGAAGGATAAATTCAAAAGGATAAACAGCCAATGTTTGTTCATCCTGCGTAAGGGCAAATACCATTTCGGTATTACTAATTTTTTCTGCTGCAAAATTTTTTTCTCTTGCAAAACCATGCCTCGGTAAAATGTACTCCTTGTCTTTAAAATAATACCTTTCATTTTTTAAGCCGCCAACTATAGGAAATAAAATAGGGCTGTGTTTCCCCCAATATGCTGCATCGCCGTTCCACATATATTCTATCCCGGTTTGCTTGTATATAAGGCTTTGCAGTTCGGCTCCTTTATTTGCAAACGTTGCACTAAGGTTTTCATTTTCTAAAATAATCATGTTGCAAAATATTTTATTTATATGCCAGGTAACGCAAATGCCGAAAAAAAAGATAATCTATAAAACCTTTTAAGGTTTTTTATTTCCCGTAAAATTCTATGGGTAAATCATCCGGATCAGCAATAAAAGTAAATTTCCTGCCGGTAAATTCATCAATCCTCACCGGCTCTGCAACTATATTATGTTCAATTAGTTTTATAATAGTTGCATCAATATCATCTACTTCAAATGCAATATGCCTTAAGCCTGTTGCCTCCGGCCTTGATGGCCTTTGTGGTGGATTGGGAAAAGAGAACAACTCAATTACATATTTTCCATTCAATGAAAGATCGAGTTTGTATGAATCTCTTTCCTTACGATAAATTTCCTGATCAATAGTAAGGCCTAAAATTTCGGTATAAAACTTTTTAGATACGGCATAGTCTTTACAAATGATGGCGATATGGTGAACATGATTTAGTTTAAGCATTTTAATAGCGTTACATATTCCTCCTATACTGTCCACCTACGGCATACAATGCGTTGGTTATTTGCCCCAGGCTGCAATACTTTACGGTTTCCATTAACTCGGCAAATAAATTGCCATTATTAACTGCAACATTTTGTAAACGCTTTAGCATTTCAGCAGAGGTATCCTTATGCCTTTGTTTAAAAGATTGCAGGGTTGAAATCTGAAATTCTTTTTCAGCTGTGGTACTTCTGATTACTTCTGTTGGCAGAATGGTTGGCGAACCATTTTTATTTAAGAAAGTATTTACGCCAATGATGGGGTATTCACCGGTATGTTTCAATGTTTCGTAATACAAACTTTCTTCCTGAATTTTATTTCGCTGGTACATTCTTTCCATTGCCCCAAGCACACCACCACGATCGGTAATGCGGTTAAATTCATTCATCACAGCGTCTTCCACCAAATCTGTTAATTCTTCAATCAGAAAAGAACCCTGGTTAGGATTTTCGTTTTTAGCGGTACCTAATTCCCTGTTAATAATTAATTGTATTGCCATTGCACGGCGCACACTTTCTTCGGTTGGAGTAGTAATGGCCTCATCGTAAGCGTTAGTATGTAAACTGTTGCAATTATCGTAAATGGCATACAAAGCCTGCAGTGTTGTTCTTATATCATTAAAGTCAATTTCCTGCGCATGCAAACTTCTGCCGCTTGTTTGAATATGGTATTTTAATTTTTGAGATCGGTCGTTGGCTTTGTATTTATACTTCATTGCCTTAGCCCAAATTTTTCTGGCTACTCTTCCTATCACGCTGTACTCCGGATCCATACCATTACTGAAGAAGAAAGAAAGATTTGGAGCAAAATCATCAATATTCATTCCCCGGCTTAAATAATATTCCACATAAGTAAAACCATTTGACAATGTAAATGCCAGTTGTGTTATTGGATTAGCGCCAGCCTCGGCAATATGATAACCGCTGATACTTACACTGTAAAAATTCTGCACTTTGTTATTGATAAAATATTCCTGTACATCACCCATCAGTTTTAATGCAAACTCTGTAGAAAAGATACAGGTGTTTTGTGCCTGGTCTTCTTTTAAAATATCTGCCTGTACTGTACCCCGTACTGTTGCCAATGCTGCTGCTTTTATTTTTTTATATACTTCAGCAGGCAATACATCAGATCCGCTTAAGCCTAACAATCTTAAACCTAAACCATCATTTCCTTCCGGAAGAAAACCTGCCCCCTCTACATCCCCTCCGTTAGCCGGGGAAGAGACTTTGGTGCCTATTGATTTCGGAAGCTTTGTATGATGTACAGGTTTACCATCCACTCCCAAATATTTGGGCAATTTTTCAATATCAAATTTTGATTCAATAATTTTATTTACTTCCTCCCGTAAATTATTTTCGATGACATATTTTTCGCATTGCTGATCAATAGCTGCATTCATAAAAAATGCCAGCAGCATGGGTGCAGGGCCATTAATGGTCATGCTTACCGATGTTTTTGCATCACACAAATCAAAACCACTGTACAGTTTTTTTGCATCATCAACTGTGGCAATGCTCACACCACTGTTACCCACTTTACCATAAATATCCGGACGATGATTGGGATCCTCTCCATATAAAGTAACAGAATCAAACGCTGTAGATAACCGCTTGGCCGGCTGCCCAATACTTACATAATGAAAACGCCTGTTAGTTCTTTCCGGTCCACCTTCGCCGGCAAACATCCTTGTAGGATCTTCGCCTTCTCTTTTTATTGGAAACACACCGGCAGTAAATGGAAATTCTCCCGGTACGTTTTCCTGTAATTGCCATTTTAAAATATCTCCCCAGTCTTTATATTTGGGCAAATACACTTTTGCTATTACGGTGCCTGATAAACTTTTATAAGTAAGTGGTTGCTTAATAACTTTGTCTCTTACAGTAAATTCGTAAAATTCTTTGTTATAACGTTTTAATACATCAGGCCAGTTTTTTATTAAATCAATATTTTCATGAGAAAGTTTTTTTAATAAAATTTTCTCAGTTTCATTAATATATTTTTCTGCATCGGGCAATATTTTTTTTGCTCCGCTAAGCTGGTAATATTGAGAGGCAATGGCAGCCTGTTCTTCCACCCAAATATCATATTCCTTAATGGCTTCTGTAATCTCTGCTAAATACCTCACCCGCTTTGGAGGAATGATAGTGGATTGGCAAACCGTATCTTTTAAATGTGCATGATGTATTATTTCTCCATGAAATTTTACATCTGTTTTGGCCGCTACTTTTTCCATCAGTCTTTCAAACAATTCATTTACACCTGCATCATTAAACTGTGCTGCAATAGTTCCCACAATTGGCAACTCTTCATCCTTGGCCTCCCATAAACCCT
>JAYSTT010000736.1:0-1923 GCA_043719495.1 Ferruginibacter sp.
ATTGTTGATACTCATTTAAAATTGTATGAATGAGTATGAACAAAGGCAAGAAGCGATTAATCGTTATTTATTGGGTGAAAAAATTTCAAAGATTGCGCACTCCTTTAATAAGAGCCGCAAATGGGTACACCATTGGATAAACCGGTTTAAACAAAAAAAAGATGTTCCAGATTGGTATAAAGATGAGAGCAAAGCCCCTAAGAATATAGCCGTAAAAATGGAAGCTGAAATGGAGCAGCAAATCCTTATTATCCGTAAAGGATTAATGAATGAAAAGATGGCTCAGATTGGAGCGATTTCTATTCAATACGAATGTGAACGAAGGGGTATAAAACCTATTCCAGATGTTTGGACAGTCAACAGGGTGATAGCAAAACATGGATTGAATAAACAGGTTTCAGTTCATAAAATCCCCAAAGATTATCCGGAATTGTTTTGCCATACCCATCAAATGGATTTGGTAGGACCAAGATATATAAAAGGTGATGGTAAATTTTACAGCATTAACGTAATTGATACAACAACACATAGTTGTTATGTAAAAGCAGTACGTACAAAGTCGTCTGATGGTATAGTAGCAGCCATTGCTTCGTTTTGGGAAACCCACGGTATGCCGGACGCTTTGCAGATGGATAATGAACTTGCATTCAGGGGTAGTAACCGCTACCCACGCAGTTTTGGAAAGGTTGTACGCTTTGCACTAAGCCAGGGTGTGCCAATAATTTTTATACCTGTTGCAGAACCCTGGCGTAATGGCATCATTGAAAAATTTAACCACACTTATCAGCAACGGTTTTTGAAAGCATATACTTTTGAAAATTTAGAAAAACTGAGCGAACAAGAACAGGCATTTATAAATTTCCATAATGGCAAACACCGTTATAGTTCCCAAGCGCATAAAACCCCGGATGAAGCCAATGCTTTACAATTAAAGCCCATTTTATACAAAGGGGTTACTCATTTGCCTTCACTTAAAAAGGATAATAAAATACCACTTACCGAAGGTTGTGTTTATTTCATTCGCTTTATAAGAAGCGATTTAAAACTCTATTTACCCAACGAAGTTTTTACAGTAAAGGATACATTAAAATACAGCTACATTGTAGCTGAAATTAACATACACAATCACTCGTTGGTCATCAGGCAGAACGATGAAATTATAGAAGTCTTCCCTTACGATATATCAGCCATAGGTTGGTGACTTTCTTGCCATATGTCAAAGAACTAAAAATAAAACTGTTACCGATGTTATGCTACAGTTTGGAGCCTTAACGGCCCTTAAGGGCTACCCACATTTTCGGGCAGTTCTTAAGGGTATTGAAAAAGTGTTACCTATGTTGTGCTATACGACAGGCAGTCAATAAAATTATACCGACTAAACATTATAAATAGTCTACAGACTTTTCTGTCGGCATAATACCATCTAATATTTTAACACAGCCCTTTGGACTGTTTATAAAATAAAGATGGTATTACTTAGTCTATTGAGAAATATAATCATGCAAATGCGAAATGGTTTCTTTTTGCATTTGGATGATTGCAGTAACCACATCGCTGATAGAAATGATTCCGGTTACTTTTCCGTCAACTGCTACAGGAAGGTGCCTTATTCTTTTCTGGCTCATCTGTTCCATGCAATGATCAATGGTATCTGAAGGAGAAATGGTAATAACGTTTGGTGTCATGATTTCGCTGATCATTGTATCCCGGGAATTTCGGTTAACCAGTACAACTTTACGTGCATAATCCCTTTCTGAAAAAATTCCCTTTAACTCGTCATTTTCTATGACCATTAATGCCCCTATATTTTTTTCGCCCATTATTTTAAGGGCATCATATACGGAACTACCAGGCAGTACAGAAAATACATTACTACCTTTTGATTTGAGGATGTCGGCTACTTTAAGCATGGCAATCGTTTTA
>JAYSTT010000737.1:0-4655 GCA_043719495.1 Ferruginibacter sp.
ATGAAAGTTTAAAGGATGAATTTAAAAATTGTATTTAAATAAAAGCCTCATTTTAAAATAAATATTTCAGAAACCGTTTGCGAAATCGGTTGATGTGCAATTTTTTTATAACTTACAAAAAAAATAAAGCTATGGGTATTGAATGGAAAGGCGTTATGCCTGCACTTACAACAAAATTTACTGCCGGGGATACATTAGACCTCCCCCTTTTTGAAAAAAATTTAAACGCACAATTAGCTGCAGGTGTAAACGGTGTTATTTTGGGTGGTACCCTGGGAGAAGCCAGTGTTTTATCTACCATTGAAAAAGAAACACTTATAAAATTTGCGGTGGAAAAATGTGCAGGAAAAGTGCCAGTAATATTAAATATTGCAGAAGGTGCCACTAAAGAAGCATTGCAACAAGCAGCTTATGCAAAAGAATGGGGCGCTAAAGGTTTAATGGCTTTGCCGCCTATGCGTTATAAAACCGACCATAGAGAAACAGTTACTTATTTTAAAACCATCGCCGGCTCTACCGATTTGCCTATAATGATTTATAACAACCCTGTAGATTATAAAACAGATGTTACATTAGATATGTTTGCAGATTTGGCTGATTGCAAAAACATTCAGGCAGTAAAAGAAAGTACCAGAGATGTAACCAATGTTACCAGAATGATAAACCGCTTTGGCGACCGCTTTAAAATTTTATGTGGTGTTGATACTTTAGCTATGGAAGAACTTTGCCTTGGTGCAGATGGCTGGGTGGCTGGTTTGGTTTGTGCTTTTCCGGCTGAAACAGTTACTATTTTTAATTTGGTTAAGGCAGGAAAAATTGCAGAAGCCACAAAAATCTACAGGTGGTTTATGCCCTTGCTGGAATTAGATATTCATGCTAAATTAGTGCAGTATATAAAACTGGCAGAAACACAGGCAGGTATAGGATCGGAGGCTGTGAGAGCCCCAAGATTAACCCTGGTGGGAGAAGAAAGAGAAAGGATTTTAAAAATTATTAATGACGGTATAGCTACAAGGCCGGTTTTATCTGTATAAAATATCAGCGTAATTATTTTATACTGCCGAAGTTATTTGCAGTTTATTGTTTTTATTTTTTGGCTGCAAAAGCCAAATGGTAACAATTGTTGATAAAGCAAAATATACCAGCAACACATAAATTATTATTGAAGAAAATTTATCTGCACCAAACCAATTCTTAGTTATAAAAATAATAGTAAACCCCGACAGGGCTTTGGCTATTTCCCATACAATAGCATTTTTATTTCCATCCATTAATTCGGTAAAAGCATAAATGAATAAAAAAATAAAAGCGCCATATATAAAAATACCGGGAATTCCAATTAGGGCAATGTTAGCAAACAAATAACTTACCAATAGCAGCAGCATTATTAATTGTACCCAGCTCCAAACCAATAAAGGTTTTGATTCAGCTGATGTATATTTTTGAAAATGATAGACATCTGTAATTTTATATAACGGATATTTTTCTTCCACATCTGCAGGGCGCCAGCCTGTTGGCATAAACCAAATACGAACTTTATCTTTAATACTTTTAGTTCGCCAGGCATCCTTAATTAAGAGCCATAAATGCAGAAAATTTATTTTAATCGGGTTCCAGGTGTGCACTGGCCTTGTAATACCATATACCGGAGGTACCTCTTTTAATTCCTCCTTAAAAGTGCCAAATAATTTATCCCAAAAAATAAAAATTTGTCCAAGGTTTTTATCTATATATTCTTTGTTAATAGCATGATGCACCCGGTGATGAGACGGAGTGACAATAATTTTTTCTAAAAACCCCATCTTACCAATATGCTGTGTGTGATACCAGAATTGTGCAAATAAATGCAAGGGAGCAACTATTGTTATCACTTCTGCAGGCACTCCTAAAATGGCAGCAGGCAACAAAAGAATTACAAACAATCTTACAAACACAGAAATACTCTGCCTTAATGCACAAGCCAGATTAAATTCTTCGCTGCTGTGGTGAACGATATGGCTGTTCCAGAAAAAATTTACTTTATGATCCAGCAGATGCACCACATAACCTGCAAAATCTAAAACAATAAATGCCACAACATAAGTAAGCCAGGTTAATTTGATATGAGTAACAGCCATATGATCAACAAGCCATTTGTAAGATATAATTGCAAAGCTTAAACCCAAAACATCTTTGGTAACATTTGTAACTCCTGAGCTAAGGCTGGAAATCATATCCATGTTTCGTACCGTATCTTTGCCTTTGCTCCAGCCATACCATTTTTCTAATAGTACCAATATTAAAAATGCCGGCATTGCTATCAGTAAAATCTTTCCATATTGTTCCATAACTTCTTAATACTTTTTCGTAACTATACAAAGTTAAACGCTTATCCGGATTTTGTAGTGTATAAAGTTTCGGAAATTTCACTTTAGAAAAATAATTTATGAAAAATTTCTTATTCTTATTTATACTGTTCAATTCCCAGGTTTTTAGCCAACCTGAAATTGACAACTGGCAATTGGGGATTTTTGTAAAGCCTGCTACTAATCCGCTTATGCAAGCCGACTCCACATATCTTTTTAACTGCCCCATAAAAAAACAAATTGTACAATGGCAAAAGGCAGATGTTTTTAATCCTGCTGCAATAGTTAGAAATAATAAAGTATATATATTGTTCAGGGCAGAAGACGTACCCGGTGTAGGTATTGGTATGCGTACTTCCAGAATCGGGCTTGCTGTAAGTGACGATGGCATTCATTTTAAAAAAAATCCCGAACCGGTATTATATCCCGACAGCAGTGAATTTATAAAATATGATTACCCTGGTGGATGTGAAGATCCGAGGATTGTGGAAACAGCAAAAGGAAAATATGTATTGCTATACACCAGTTGGAACCGTGATGTAGCCAGGCTCAGTGTAGCCACTTCTGCAAATTTATTGAAATGGAAAAAGCAAGGCCCTGCTTTTTTAAAAGCATATGATGGAAAATTTTTAAATACCTGGAGTAAATCGGGTTCGATTGTTACCCAACAAAAAAATGGAAAATTTATTGCTGCAAAAATTAATGGCAAATACTGGATGTATTGGGGAGAAGGCCCGGTATATTTAGCCTCCTCAACTGATTTAATTAACTGGATCCCCTTAACAGATGCAAACAAAGAGTTAGTATCCATATTAACCGCAAGAAAAAAAATGTTTGATAGCCAGATAGTGGAACCCGGGCCACCTGCAATTTTAACCAGTAAAGGAATTGTTTTATTATACAATGGCAAGAATGCTGAAACTGAAGATGCAGACCCATTATTACCCAAAGGAATTTATTGCGGGGGCCAGGCATTATTTGACGCAAACCATCCTGAAAAATTATTGGAACGATGCAGCTCCTATTTTATTAAACCAGATTTACCTCATGAAATTAAAGGCCAATACACTTCCGGTACAACTTTTATTGAAGGATTGGTGTATTTTAAAAAACAATATTTTTTATATTACGGAACGGCAGATAGCATGGTAGGTGTGGCAGTAAAAAAATAAAACAAGTCTTATTATATTTAAAAATGAAACAAACATTTAATTGCATTGATGCCCATACCTGCGGCAATCCTGTTCGCCTGGTAAAAGAAGGAGGCCCGGTGTTACTGGGCAATAACATGAGTGAAAAGCGCCAGCATTTTTTAAAAGAATTTGACTGGATAAGAAAAGGATTGATGTATGAACCCCGTGGGCACGATATGATGAGCGGAAGCATTTTATATACCCCTCATGATCCTCAAAATGATGTAGCCGTTTTATTTATTGAAACCAGTGGCTGTTTACCGATGTGTGGGCATGGTACCATTGGCACAATTACCATTGCTATTGAAGAAGGGTTGATACAACCCAAAGTAAAAGGCATTGTAAAAATGGAAGCCCCAGCGGGCCTGGTAAATATTTCTTATAAACAGGAAAACGGTAAAGTAAAATCGGTTAGGCTGACCAACATACCTTCTTATTTAGCGGCAACAGAATTAATCGTTGATTGCCCCGAGCTAGGCGAATTAATTATTGATGTGAGTTATGGTGGAAATTTTTATGCTATTGTTGATGTGCAGCAAAACTTTAAAGGACTGGAACATTACAGCGCAGATAAATTAATCAGCTGGGCAAGGGAATTAAGAAAAAGCATCAATACAAAATATGAATTTGTACATCCCGAAAATGAAACGATAAAAGGATGCAGTCATATTTTATGGACGGGTGCTGTACTGGATAAAACATCTACTGCACGCAATGCAGTTTTTTATGGCGACAAAGCTATCGACCGCAGCCCTTGTGGCACCGGCACTTCAGCAAGGATGGCACAATGGTATGCCAAAGGCAAATTAAAAGCCGATGATGAATTTATTCACGAAAGTATTATTGGCAGTAAATTTATTGGTAGAATAGAAGAGGAATGTTTTGTTGCAGGCAAACCCGCCATCAGGCCAAGTATTGAAGGCTGGGCAAAAATTTATGGACACAATACCATTACAATTGATACGGAAGATGATCCGTATGCGTTGGGGTTTCAAGTATTGTAAAGCCCCCTTGCCCCCTGAAGGGGAACCAGGAGTAAAATTATTTGAAACACTTTTATTTTATCAGCAGGCGCAACGGGTTGGCAGAAAAATAAAAAATGTTTGAAAAGTCCGGT
>JAYSTT010000738.1:0-4655 GCA_043719495.1 Ferruginibacter sp.
TCATCGCATGGATCGTCAGTAGTACCTACCATCTCTACATTAAAATGCTTTAACAACCCTTTAGTGGAAAATTCATCCTGTTGTAATAATTGGTTACAGTGTTTATAAATTGCAGGTGCAGTGGATACATTCAGGTATTCCTCAACACCAAATGGATTTTTCAATTCCATTTGCGACCAATGAAAAAGAGGACTGCGAACGGTTTGAGGAAAGCATTTTGCCCAGGCTAAAAATTTTTCTTCGTCAGTGGCACTACCTGTTATTAAATTTTCACTAACTCCAAGCGCTCTCATAGCACGCCATTTGTAATGATCGCCTTTTAACCATATTTCAAAAAGATTATTAAATCTTTTATTGGTAGCAATTTCATTTGGCGGTAAATGATTATGATAGTCAATTATGGGCAAAGGGGCGGCATAGTTAAAATAAAGAATTTTTGCTGCATCACTTTGTAACAAAAAATCTTCAGCAAGAAATGATTGATGCTCCATAGATTTTATGCCATTAGCAATTATTGATTTTAAAGACATAAATTATTTATTTATCCTTGTCAATGAAACTCCTTAATACACCTAATTCCAAACCCCTTATTTCTGCAAGCCCCCGCAATCTTCCAATTGCTGAATACCCCGGGTAGGTTTTCTTTTTTAAATCATCCAGCATTTGATGTCCATGATCGGGCCTTACCGGAATGGAACATTTACGTTGCTGCATTGCTTTTACCAATTCTTTTATAACTGCATACATGTCTACATCTCCTTCAAGATGATTGTCTTCATGAAAATCGCCAAACTCATTTCTTCTTGTACTTCTTAAATGAATAAAATGGATACGATCGGCAAACATCCTTACCATTGCAGGTAAATCATTGCTGGTAATTACTCCATAGGAACCTGTACAAAAACAAAGGCCATTACTTAGTGATGGCACAGCTTTTATAAGTGCTTTAATATCTTCAGCATTACTCACTACTCTTGGTAAACCTAATACTGCAAAAGGAGGATCATCGGGATGAATAGACATGACCACCCCACATGCTTCTGCTGCAGGTATAATTTGCCGCAGGAAATAAATAAGGTGTTGTTGTAATTTATTTCTGTCAATACCTTCATAAGCATCTAATGCCTGTTGAAATTGTTCCAGTGTAAAACTCTCTTCACTTCCTGGCAATCCTTTCAGCATATTCTGATATAGTAACTGGATTTCTGCCTCACTCATTGCTGCTAATTTTTTTTCAGCTCTTTCAAGTGTGGCAGCATCATAATCATTGCGTGCATTTTTTCTTTTCAAAAGAAATACATCAAAAGCTGCAAGTGCTGCCATTTCAAATCGCAAAGCTTTAGAACCATCTGCCACTTCATACTCTAAATCAGTTCTTGTCCAATCCAGTATGGGCATAAAATTATAGGTAATATTTTTTATGCCACACGCAGATAAGTTTTTAATACTCTGTTTATAGTTTTCAATATAAACTTCAAAACCTGCTACCTGTGTTTTAATGGCTTCGTGTACGGGTACACTTTCTACAACACTCCATAGCAGTCCGGCCTTTTCAATCAACTCTTTTCTTTTTTTTATTTCTTCCAGGCTCCATATTTCTCCATTAGATACATGGTGCAATGCTGTTACTATACCTGTGCAACCTGCTTGTTTAATATCTAATAATGATACCGGATCGTTGGGGCCATACCAACGCATGGTTTGTTCCATTTGGTATCCGGTATTTTTGTAGGAAGGAAAATCTTTCATTTTTTGTATTCATTTTTTATACCCCACTAAAAGAATTAAACCCCCCATCAACAGTTATTGTGGTACCTGTAACAAATTTTGAAGCATCACTAAGCAGCCATACCAATGCCCCTCCTAACTCTTCGGGTTGCCCAAAGCGCTTAAAAGGAGTATGTTTTATAACTAATTCGCCCCGACTAGAATAACCGCCATTTCCATTAGTCAATAAATTTCTGTTTTGTTCCGTAAGAAAGAATCCGGGTATCAGGGCATTCATTCTTATGGTATCCCCGTATCGGTTAGCTAACTCTACCGCAAACCATTTACTAAAAGATTCCACTGCCGTTTTACCCATGCTGTATCCTAACACTTTGGTTAATGTACGATTGGTACTTACTGATGAAATATTTACAATACTACCTCCTCCATTATCGGCAATAGATTTACCAAAAATCAAAGTAGGTAAAACGGTTCCCCACAAATTAATATCCATTGCCTTTTTCATTCCATCAACATTTATAGAGAAAATATCATCGTCGGGTTGTAATACAGCTTCGGGAATATTACCACCAGCTGCATTAACAAGGCCATCCACTTTGCCATATTTATCCAATACTTTTTTAAGGCAGTCTTTTAATGCTGCTTCATTTTGTACGTCCGCAATTAATGCTATAGCCTGCCCGCCGCTATCAATAATTTCCTTTACTCTTTCATTGGCCACTTTTTCATTTCTTCCTAAAACCCCTACGGTTGCACCTGCTTTACAAAGTGCTTTAATAAAAGCATGCCCCAATATTCCAGTACCGCCGGTAACCACAATTACTTTGTTCTTTAAAGAGAATATATTTGTTTCTTTATCCGTCATAAATATTTATTTATCAGTAATAATAAATGTTTTTGTTGAAAACCGGCCAATTGAATAAATGAAAAGGGAGCTGTTTATTAAAGTTTAATGGCTTCATTATTTTGAAAGGTTCTTCAGGTATGTTCGTTATTATTCAGCTATAGAAAACCTAATATTACTAATGTAACTCATTTATTTCATGAAGCCATTAGAATATTTCAGGTGCAAAGGTTTTTTCAGAAAATAACAAAATAGATGAATTTTAAAACGGGGATTTTTGTATTAAATCCCTTTTATAAATTTCAAATAAAAAGGCTACAAATACATTTTTATTTACGAAAACGTTATAGTTGAATTTCTTTAATTGAAATTTATTTTTTCATATAGTGAATGCCACATTTTAAATATGTGGCATTCTTTTTTATTTTAAATACAAAATATTATTCATCAGGAATTTTATCCAGTGCCGGAACATTCAATTCCGCACCTGAGTACCCTATGTTTTGATTAATACGACCATCTGAATTACCTAAAATAGCAGATTGAGGAACTGGCCATAATACATGGTATTGGCTTATCCTGAAAACATCTTGATGGATAGTAATAAAATTAGTTCTATAAAATACATTCTTTTCTAAAATTCTGTCCACCATAAAATTGGAAGTAGAAAAATTAGCCAGTGTATAGGTTTTGCCATTATAAGGTTTACCGGTTTTTGCAAATAAATAAGCAATCCGGGTTAATTCAGTTTTACGTCCTTCTTCGTAGTATAATTCCCTGGCTCTTTCATCTAATATAGTACCGATACTCATATTCGCTGCAGTATATGGATCACATTTGGCCCTTGTTCTTACAGCATTTACATCGGCTGCCGCACTTGCTAAATCACCTTTCCAAACATAGGCTTCAGCACGAATTAAATAAGTTTCGGCCAAACGGGCTACATACCAATCTGTATGGCCTCCCCTCATCGGGGTGTTTTCTGTATCAGGTATATATATTTTATAATGTGGCCATGGAAACCATTGACGTAAAGTATCTGAGCATAAAAGTGTTCCTGTTGGGCCATACAAACGTAATCTTTGCCCATAATAAGGGTCAACACCTTTTAACGCAGGATTACTATATCGTATGTTTTCCATATACACCCAGTTACCCGATGTTGAATCATGCCTAAGGTCTTTTACATCATCCCATATGTCATTATAATGATAAGAGGTGGAACGGCAACGGCCAATGCCGCGACCATAAGTTTGCATATTATCAATCTCAATATTGGCAAGAGCAGAAATACCTGTACCACCATTAGGTGTTCTTATACCTGCTATGGATATACCAGGGGCAGCCTGTCGCATAGATTGAATACCAAGAGCAAATGCACCAGGATTGCCTAAGCCATCAGTAACTAAGAATAAAGTTTCAGTATTGGCTGCAGCAGCTTTATTTGCCGGACGATGTAAATCCCAGGTAACATTTTTGCTGGCAATACCTGCATCCACGCCAAATCTGCCGGTCATTAGTTTATAAGCACCATTATTAATAACTGCACTGGCAGCAGCAATTGCATCATCAAACAAACCTAGTGCAAGATTTATTTTTGCCAGTAAATGATAACAAGCACCTCTGTTTACATCTCCTCTATCGGCTGTCCAGGGTACCCATAGCACTGCAAATTCCAGGTCTGTTTTCATTCGCTGTAAAATCACTTCTCTTTTTACTGATGCATAATTTGTTTTTACGCTGTTTAATTCTTTTAAGGGACAGGGAACATCTCCAAACTGATTGGTTAAACGGTAATAATCATATGCCCTGTAAAAATAGGCTTTACCCAAAATAATATTTTGCGTAGCAACAGGAATAGCTGTTGCTGCAGGAAGACGGGAAATAATGGTATTTGCCTGTCGAATACCTATCCATTCCTGTTCCCAGTACCAGCCAATTTTATTAAAATCCCCATTGTTCAATTGGGCATCCGGTTTGATGAGCACATCTAAATTTTGTGCCGGACCAGTTTTATCATCTGTACCTTCCACGGCTACTTCCGAAAAGATGGTTTCAGTAATAATAGGCGCCCCATCTCCAT
>JAYSTT010000739.1:0-1917 GCA_043719495.1 Ferruginibacter sp.
AGTTTAACCTACCGCCAGTTCAGTTATGTTACCAGCCGCATGGATTATTTATCTTCTCACATCAATAATAATGCCTGCGCTTTAATAGTGGAAAAAGCCATGCAGATTGAAGTACCCGAAAGGGCAAAAGTGGTAAGGGTGCTTATTGATGAATTGACTAGAATTGCATCGCATGAATTATGGTGGGGCGCTATGGCAATGGACCTGGGAGCCTTCACTCCTTTCTTTCACGCTTTTAGAGAAAGAGAATCTATCAACGACATTATGGAAGAAACCTGCGGTGCCCGGTTAACCATGAACTATATTGTACCAGGTGGTTTAATGCAGGATATTCATCCCAACTTTCAGGCAAGAACAAAAAAATTCATCCAGTTATACAAATCAAAAGTTAGTGAATATAACGAACTGGTAACAGGTAATATTATTTTTCAAAACAGGATGAAAGGTGTAGGTGTATTAAGTGCTGATGATGCCATTTCTTACGGTGTTACTGGTCCTGCTGCAAGAGGAAGTGGCGTGAGTTGCGATGTAAGAAAAATGTATCCTTACGAAGTGTATGATAAAGTGCAGTTTGATGAAATTTTGGAAACCGGTTGCGATTCGTTTGCAAGATATATGGTGAGGATAAGGGAGATGAATGAATCTATAAAAATTATAGAACAGTTAATTGATGGTATACCCGAAGGAGATTTCCAGGCCAAAACAAAGGCGGTGTTGAAATTACCAAAAGGAGAATTTTATCAAAGAGTTGAAACGGCAAGAGGAGAATTTGGCGTGTATATAGTTAGTGAAGCTGGTACTACGCCGTACAGAATTAAATATCGTTCGCCTGGCTTTTCAAATTTGTCTGCATTAGATCATATGGCAAGAGGAAGTAAGTTGGGTGACTTGGTGGCGATGATGGGAACACTGGATTTGGTGATACCGGATATTGACAGGTAAAGCCCCCCGCCCCCTAAGGGGGAACTTGCGAGGAGATTGTTGCAAAGATTATTAAAATGCTTTAGCTCCGTAGTAGCAACAGGTTGGTAGAAAAAAATATAAAGTATTTGAAAGTACTGCAGGGACGAGAGGTGCTGTTGTAAAACGTAATTAATGCTGAATAAAGATATTTAGTACAAGAGTGGTTATTATTTCTTTTTAGTAAAAAGAAATAATAACTAAGTCTCCTTGCCAATGAAGTTAAATAGAATTAAAAAAGTTTGAAACAAAAAAATAAAATGTAATCTTCTCCATAATCAGTTTCCCCTTCAGGGGGCGGAGGGGGTAAAAATATCATGTGGAGTTTATCTAACATAGCAAGTGGAATTGATCAATGGCTGCATCAAACATTCAACCCAACATGGGCATTGGTTGCCGAAATGGTGATTGTTGGAATTTGTGTAATCAGCCTCTTTGCTATCTTAGGCTTGGTACTAGTGCTTATGGAAAGAAGGGTTGCCGCATGGATACAAATACGCCTTGGGCCAAATCGTGTGGGCCCGAAAGGTATGTTGCAGTCTGTAGCTGATACCGTAAAATTGTTGGTGAAAGAAGGCATGACGCCAGGTGGCTCTGATAAATTTTTATTTAACCTGGCTCCTTACATTGCAATGATTGTTGCCATGCTGCTGATGGCACCCCTGGTTTTTGCAAAAGGTTTTGCTATCTGGGATATGAATATTGGAGTGTTGTATTTATCAGCTATTTCTTCTATTTCGGTAATCAGTATTTTAATGGCAGGCTGGGCAAGTAATAATAAATATTCTTTGATGGGTGCTATGCGTAGCGGTGCACAAATTGTAAGTTATGAATTGTCTGCAGGCTTATCAGTACTGGCAATAGTGGTGCTGAGTGGTAGTTTAAGTTTAACTGACATTATTAATTCCCAACAAAATGGCTGGTGGATATTTAAAGGACACATTCCTGTAATTATTG
>JAYSTT010000740.1:0-1917 GCA_043719495.1 Ferruginibacter sp.
ATAGAATCTGTTTGAACCGCATCAAATTTTATAAGACTAGCAAGGGTATTAGCATCTGATCTTGTATTACCTCTTGAAGTTTTTTTCATGGTCACCTGAAAACTGTCGTTAGGCGATTTTGCAATTTCTACATAAACATTTCTTACAAAAGCTGTGTCCTCGTCAATTAAGTTTTCAAAAGGCTCAAAACGAATCCAGTTGCGTTCGTAATATTTTTTTGTAGCTGGTAACGATGATGTTACGATTAATTTATTTACTTGCGGATTAGTTAAAGCAATCGCCTGCTCATCAAGGCGGCTGGATGTTTTAAAGTCACGGGTTACAGTTGCTATAAGCATAATTATACAAAACCAACCAAGTGTCCATAAGCTGCCAAATGTAAAACCCAGTATTTTGCTGTTACTTTTTACCCGTGCAATTTTTCTAATTAACCAGGTAATAATTCCAATTATTGGTACTGCAATAAATAAAACTAAAGTACCCCATGCATAAAAATTCTGCCAAGCTCCTTTTAGTACATAATCTTTAAGCGGGAAAATTCCAACTGAAAAAACTCCTAAAGCAAATAGTCCCATTACCAGGCCAAAACATACACAGCCAATAATAAAGTAGGCAAATATTTTAGCTATCATTGCAATAACATTACCTAATCCGCCGCGGTTTCGGCGTGAAAAATTTTGTACATCGCCGGCAACAGCCTGAGCTTTTTCGCTTATTATACCTGAAGCTTCCTTACCAAATTTTTCTGCTTTTTTACCAACGCCTTTCATTTCTTCCATCACCGAATTTTTTATTGAGTTCATATCCACTTTCTCCCCTTTCATTTCTAATTTTTCGGAAGTGGTAAACGCTTCAGGTATTACAATCCATAAAATAATATATACAATTAATGAAGTAGGGCTGAAAGTAAAGCGAATTACATCACCAAAATCCCAGAGACCTCCCCAATGGCCCCAACGGGAAAGAAAAGAAAGAAATGGCAACAGGAATAATACTCTTGGTATCCAGGGATTGATGCCGAAATAATTACCAATACCACTGCAAACGCCAGCAATTAATTTTTCATCGGGGTCTCTGAATAATTTTTTCCTTGTTCCACCAATTTGCGCACTGGCTGTACTGGGTACTGCAATCCACATAATGATATAAGTTAAAAAACCAACTCCTGAAAATAACAACACCACAAAAATGATCCTTGCAATTACCACATCTATATTAAAATAATTGGCTAAACCACTGCACACACCGCCCAGCACTTTATCGTTTTCGTTTCTGTACAATCTCTTATTACCTGTAGCCGAACTGCTGCTTCCTGATGATTGTTGCTGATTAGAAGCTGAAGCCATTGTTGGTTTAGCTTGAGCGTCATCCATTGGTTCAAAATCTTCAGGGCGGCCAATACTGTTAATAATGGCATTTACATCTTCGTCTGTGATGCAGGTAGCTCCTTTTGTTAACCGCTGTTGAAAGAGTTCTCCAATACGGCTCTCAATATCATTAATAATTTCTTCTTTGCCTTCTTCGTTTGCAAAGTGCCGGTTAAGGCTGTCGGTATAATTTTTAAGTGTTTCAAAAGCGGTAGTTTCTATTGGTACTACACGTCCCTGAAAATTAATATTGATTACTTGTTTCATGGCTAAATAGTTTTTGTTTCGTTAGTTGATTGGCTTAAAAAACAAATCATGGCTATACTTTTTGTTTATTAAGGATTGTTGAAGTTTTGATCCCGGTTGATTTCGGGGTTGTTATTGACTATATTTTGAGCATCTATATCTGTTACTGCTTTTACAGCATTGGCAAGCTCGTTCCATGTTGCTTCCAGTTCTCTGTAAAAATCTGCACCTTTTACGGTAAGCGAAAAATATTTTCGTGGCGGTCCACTGTTACTTTCCACCCATCGGTAGGTTAAAAATTCTG
>JAYSTT010000075.1:0-1774 GCA_043719495.1 Ferruginibacter sp.
CCTGCGTGATATTGATAAGCTGACAGATTTTTTACAGGCAACCAATAAGATGGTTACACCACAGGAACTGCAACTGGCCGATCTGGAAAAATTTGTACAGTGGATAAGTGAACTGGGTATGACGGTTACTTCGCAATCAAGGATCATATCGGGACTGAGAAGTTTTTATACGTATTGTTACATGGAACAGGTTGTAACTGTAAACCCAACTGCACTTTTAGAAACACCTAAACAAAAAAGAGCTTTACCCGACACTTTAAGTTTTGATGAAATTGAAAACATTATTGCACAGATAGACCTAAGTAAGCCCGAAGGTGGCCGCAATAAGGCAATACTGGACACCCTGTACAGTTGCGGCTTACGGGTGAGCGAACTGGTAAACCTACGCATAAGTTGCCTGCACCTGGATATTGGTTTTGTTCGGGTAATTGGTAAGGGCGATAAAGAGCGGTTGGTGCCCATTGGCAGCGATGCCATCAAGTATATAAACATTTATAAAAAAAATATCCGCACACAGATCAACATAAAACCCGGACAGGAAGATTTTCTTTTTTTAAACCGCCGGGGAAGCAAACTTACCAGGGTGATGATCTTTATTATACTGAAAGCACTTGCTAAAAAAGCCGGTATTGTAAAAACAATTTCGCCACATACTTTCCGGCATTCGTTTGCCACACATTTGGTAGAAGGCGGAGCCGATTTAAGAGCCGTGCAGGAAATGCTTGGCCACGAAAGTATTACCAGCACCGAAATTTACACACATTTAGACAGGGAATACCTGAGGACTACGCTGCATCAATTTCATCCTGCGTTTAAAGCCTAACGCCCTCATCTTATTTTAAACACCGGATTTTTTATGGTCAGACGTGGACGTCAGACCATAAAAAAACCGGTCAGTTGCGCCTTTCAATTGTTTAAAAATTTTAAGCAGCAAGCTTGACCGGTTAATAAACAACCATCACTATTCAAAAATGAAACTCGTCTTTCCTGTTAATTGTTTTTTGTTATTAATTATACTTACATAATAAATCCCGGCTCTCCAGCGGCTATCTGCCATTATTTTTTCTGTAACCTGTTTTGCATTTGCATTGATTTGTTTTTGTAAAACAATTCTTCCTGCTGCATCTGTTACCTGCAACTGATACAGGCCTGCCTCTTTTAATTTTAAAGCAATACTAAATTGCTGGCCACGCTGCACGGGATTGGGATATATTTTAATGGCACCGGTTATTTTGGTTGCCATCATTTTTAAAGTATCTGAAATTGTACTTTTCACAGAAATTCCCTTTGTTATTCCTCCCATAACAGAGGTTGTGCTACAGGTAGTTGTAGTCAATTGACCCACCAACCTGTTTGAAAATGCGGTTACGGTAACGGTATCTAAATTCTTAACAGGTAATTTTTTTGTGGTTATCAGAATGGCTCCATTTCTACCTTCAGGGCCAAATAATGCTGCGGCTGCTGGGCCTTGTAATACAGTTATGTTGTCAATATCATCAGGATTAATATTTTCTCCATTGGGCATAATTGTTCCATCAACAACGTAAAGAGGGCCTGTATCTTTATTAAGAGCAATCATCATCCCCCTTAATTTAACTTGATCATTTGTTCCTGATATTACAAGGCCTGGTGATTTAACCAGCTGATCTTTCTTCTTCTTCAACAAAACCTCCCACTCTTTTTTCCTGTCTTTAAAATCATTGGCATCAATTGTAAATTCGTTGGGTTCGTATCCATCAGCCTCTATCTTCACATCAAAACTTTCACGGTGTTT
>JAYSTT010000741.1:0-1915 GCA_043719495.1 Ferruginibacter sp.
CCGCATTGGAAGAAGCTGCAGACTTTGACAGTTACGATATGATGCTGGCCGGCATTGTAGGTTTTGCAGGCCTTAAGCCCACTATAAAAGCAGTAGAAAAAGGCAAGCCGATTGGCCTTGCTAATAAAGAAACTTTGGTAGTTGCAGGCGATTTAATAATGCAGAAAGCCATTGAAAAAAGAACGCCCATTATCCCTGTAGACAGTGAGCATTCCGCCATATTTCAATGCCTTGTTGGCGAGGCTAGAAACAGAATAGAAAAAGTAATACTAACGGCAAGTGGCGGCCCTTTTTTAGGAAAAAAACCCAATTACCTGGTTAATGTAAAACGGGATCATGCATTGCAGCATCCCAATTGGTCCATGGGTGCAAAAATCTCTATCGACTCTGCAACCCTTATGAATAAAGGGCTGGAGATGATTGAAGCAAAATGGTTATTCAATTTAAAGCCAGAGCAAATACAGGTGCTGGTGCATCCGCAAAGTATAATACACAGTATGCTGCAGTTTGAAGATGGTAGCATAAAAGCACAAATGGGTTTACCCGATATGAAGTTGCCTATACAATATGCGCTGTCTTTTCCGCAACGGATAAAAAATGATTTCCCCAGATTAGATTTCAGAAAGTATCCCAGCCTTGGTTTTGAAGAACCTGATGTTAAAACTTTCAGAAATTTAGCATTGGCAACCGAAGCCTTATTTAAGGGAGGTAATATGCCTTGCATATTAAATGCAGCCAACGAAATTGCTGTGTGGGCCTTTCTCCGCAACCGTATTGGCTTTTTAGATATGACTGCAATGGTAGAAAAAACAATGCAGCAAGTGGCATTTATCGAAAAACCCACTATGGAGGAATATTTTGATAGCGACGGCGAAGCCCGTAATTTTGCCGCTTCATTAATAAACCTGTAACCCCCTCCGCCCCCTAAAGGGGAACTGGGTGTCTGCAAACAAATAATTACATTCTATTTTCAACCAGTTTAATTTTAATACTGGTTGAAAAAATTATAAACTTTAAAACTAAGTTCCCCTTTAGGGGACAGGGGCACATATGACATTATTATCTATCGACTGGTCTGTAGTAGGTGTAAAAGTTGGCCAGCTCTTATTGGCACTATCTATCCTCGTTATCCTTCACGAATTTGGGCATTACATAACTGCACGTTGGTTTAAATGCAGGGTAGAAAAATTTTATTTATTTTTCGATCCATGGTTTTCTTTATTTAAAAAGAAAATAGGCGATACCGAATATGGTATTGGCTGGTTGCCACTTGGCGGTTATGTAAAAATATCGGGCATGATTGACGAAAGTATGGATAAAGAAGCCATGAAATTACTGGCACAACCACATGAGTTCAGAAGCAAACCTGCCTGGCAACGCCTCATAATTATGTTAGGCGGGGTTATTATGAATGTACTGGTGGCGTTTTTAATTTATGCCATGGTACTTTGGGTTTGGGGCGATACAAAAACTCCGATGTCAAGTTTAAAAAATGGTATTGGTATTCAAAATAAGCAAATTAAAGATTTGGGTTTTAAAAGTGGCGATAAGATCATCGCTATAAATGGTAAACCAATTGTTTATTTTGAAGAGCTTACAGAAAAAATTTTAATTGGAACCAAGGACCGGATTGTGGATCTGGAACGTGATGGTAAAAAAATGCAAATCACCATACCGGTTAAATTTTTAAACGAAGTAATAGAAAACCGTAAAGCAGCAAGAGGGTTTATTACTCCAAGAACTCCTTCAATTTTAGGAGACTTTGATCTATCAAAAGACACTACCAAAGCATACAAAGGTGGTTTACGCGGTGGCGACAAAATTATTTTTGCCGATACAACGCCTATAACATTTTCGGATGAGATAAGCAGTTATCTGGAAAATAAGAAAGATAAAAATGTAGCATTTAAAGTAC
>JAYSTT010000742.1:0-1914 GCA_043719495.1 Ferruginibacter sp.
TATTCATCAATTGGCGTAAGGTCTAAATCTGTCCACTCCCAATACTTATCTTTCCCTGTAGAATCTGCATATCCCATCCTGGCGCTGTCCAAAAATTCGGCCTGCCTTACTATTGCTTTGCGGTTAAAGGGTTTTAGCGTAGAGAAGTTAAAGTTGGTATTGGTTTGCTGTTTTATTTCCAGCCGCTCCACAAAACGCATATCTTTTGAACCCTGGCTTAAGTAAGTGGATTGAGCTGTTGCAAAAACAGGACAAATAAAAATTAATAGTTTGGCTAAGCTTTTAATAATTTGCATTTAAATATTTTAATTTAACGGGTGGTCTAATTTCAAGATATGCAAAAATACCTTTTTAAAAACATTCAGGTTGTAAATGAGGGAAAAATTAAAACATTAGATGTTTTAACTGATGGAAAACGAATTGAGCGAATAGACGAGAGTATTGGTGCCAGGGGCAATATAGTAGAAATTGATGGTGAAGGAAAACATCTTTTTCCGGGGGTGATTGACGATCAGGTGCATTTTAGAGAGCCTGGCTTAACGCATAAAGCCACTATTTATACTGAAAGTAAAGCGGCTATAGCAGGTGGGGTTACCAGTTTTATGGAAATGCCCAATACAGTACCCAATGCATTAACAGCCGATTTACTGGAAGAGAAATACCTGATTGCAGCGCAATCATCTTTGGCCAATTATTCTTTTTTTATGGGTACCAGTAATAATAATGCTGAAGAAGTGTTGAAGATGAATGCCCATAAAAGAGAGGTGTGTGGTGTAAAAATATTTATGGGGTCAAGTACAGGCAATATGCTGGTGGATAGTCATACCGCGTTAGATAAAATTTTCAGCGAAAGTGAAATGCTGATAGCCACCCATTGCGAAGATGAAAGAATTATTAAAGCCAATTACGAAAGATTAAGGGCTGCAAAAGCCGAACTGTCCCCGGCAGATCATCCGTTGATAAGAAATGAAGAAGCCTGTTTTGAAAGTTCATTAACGGCTATTCAGTTTGCAAAAAAATACAATAGCCGTTTACATATACTGCATATCAGTACCGAAAAAGAATTGCAGTTGTTTGGCAATATGCTGCCTTTAAAAGAAAAACGGATAACTGCCGAAGTTTGTGTGCATCATTTACATTTTACAGCAGATGATTATGAGCAACTGGGTTACAAAATAAAATGCAACCCAGCTATAAAAGCGCCACATAATAAAGAAGCTTTGTGGAAAGCTTTGCTGGATAACAGGCTTGATGTTATTGCCACCGACCATGCGCCGCATTTACTAACAGAAAAGGAGGGTGATTACGAACATACACATGCTGGTTTGCCTTTAGTACAGCATCCATTATTATTAATGCTGCATTATAATAAACTTGGAAAAATTTCTTTAACTAAAATTGCTGAAAAAATGAGTCATGCAGTTGCAGATTGTTTTCAAATAGAGCAACGTGGGTATATACAGGAAGGATATTTTGCTGATTTGGTAATGGTAAATTTAAATAAAACCACTACTGTAACCAAACAAAATATTTTATACAAATGCGGCTGGAGCCCTTTAGAGAATTTTACTTTTCCTGCATCAATAGAAAAAACAATGGTTAGCGGCAATATGGTTTGGGAAGATGGAAAATTTAATGAAGTGATAAAAGGCAAGCGGCTTTTATTCGACAGAAAATAAAAGCGGTAAGTAAACCTATAAGGTTTTTAAAACCTTATAGGTTTAGCGAAACTAATTAACTAATTAACCAGTTAACCAATTTACCAGTACATGCAGGCAGATAAAACAACCCTTACCGATTTATCTATTTTTAATACAGAAGAAGAGCAATCTGTTTTTGATTATTTAAATTTTACCCAAACTATTGGTGGTAAAGAATGGCTGCGTTATTTTTTAAGCAACCCGTTTGATAATG
>JAYSTT010000743.1:0-4643 GCA_043719495.1 Ferruginibacter sp.
ACTGCGGAGCTAATACTTCCTGCGCATATTTGCCATAAGCCGGGCAACTGCTCATCATATTGCTGATGATAAGGCCTTTTAAATTATCCTGGTATTTTAGGGCATATTGCATAGCTAAAATGCCACCCCAGCTGTGGCCGAGTAAATAGAAATTATCTTTTGTAAGGTTTAATGTTTTGCGTACCTGTTCCACTTCTTCTACAAAGCGGTTCAGGTTCCATATGCTGGCATCTTTTGGATTGTCGGAAAGTCCGCAGCCCAACTGGTCGTAATAAATGAACTCAATATCTTGCTGTGGTAAAAAACTTTCGAAGCATTCAAAGTATTCGTGTGTGGCGCCGGGGCCGCCATTAAGCAAGAGTATTTTTATTTTAGGATTGTTGCCAACCCGTTTTGTCCAGATGTTAAACCTGCCCTTGGGGGTTTCAATTGGAAAAACTTTTATACCGCCGGTCTGTACTTCTTTATACAGACTGTCATTTGTTATTGAAGTTACAACCGTTTCTTTTAATTGATTGTTGCAGGAGAGAATGGTAAGGCCAATGATACCAAAAAGTAGCTTTCTCATAATTTAGTTTGAACAAACAAATTAGAGATAAAAATCTAGAAAACAAATTCTTTAAAAATGCTTTGTTGTATTGCGGGCCATTCTTCTTTTATAAAACTAAAAAAGTGGGTGTGCCTGATGCTGCCATTTTCGTTAACGATATGGTTGCGAAAAACACCTTCCCGTATGGCGCCAATTTTAAGCATGGCATTTTGAGATTTTAAATTGAGGTGGCTGGTTTTTAATTCAATCCGGTTTAGTTCTAATTTTTCAAAGCCATAGGAGAGGAGGAGGAATTTACAATGCTTATTAAAACCCTTTCCGTGAAGTGTGGAGTGCAGCCATGTAGAGCCAATTTCCAAACGAAGATTAGCAAAATCAATATTAAGATAACGGGTGCTGCCCACATATTGTTGCGTTTGTTTGTTGAAATATGCAAACGGATACGATTTTTGCTGCTCTCTTTCTCTTAGTGCAGTATCAAAATATTTTCTAAAATCTGCAGGGGAGTTTATTTGCTGAATGGTGTAAAGCCATAACTCTTTTTGCAAAGCAGTTGGAAGTAATAGTTGATAATGTGCTTCTTCAAGCGGTTCAATTCTTACAAGTTCGTCTTCTAAAATTATCGAGGTATCAAAAAAGTTATCGTAGTTCATACTTCTATTTTTCTTTTAATAAACCAGCTACAATTTTATCAATGGGTAAGGTAACTGATGCTTCAGAAAAATTATCCCAATCTACAAAACGAAAGGTTTCTGTTTCACCTGTTTCATTATAAATTTTTAACTGCTGTTCATCAAAATCAAATTCCTTTTCTCTTAACGGAGTTTCAATTGCTTCCAAAGCTTTTGCAAAATAATAAATAGATATGATCTGTTTTTCATTATCAAAAGCGCTGATCTGGTAAAAATCGGTGGTGTAAATAT
The DNA here is from genome assembly GCA_043719495.1 of Ferruginibacter sp. Classification (GTDB taxonomy): domain Bacteria; phylum Bacteroidota; class Bacteroidia; order Chitinophagales; family Chitinophagaceae; genus Ferruginibacter. The sequence continues at coordinate 1,474 of JAYSTT010000743.1, forward strand.
GATCACCAATTTCCACTTTTAAATTCATCTCTTCCATAAATTCTCTCTTCAGGCAATCTCTTGTGCCTTCACCAAACTCCAGCCCACCACCAGGGAATTTAGTGATTTGCATACCACGTATAAATTCATCACTTACCAAAACCTGGTTAAGGTCATTTATTAAAATGCCATACACTCGAATTGAAAGCATAATTATTTTTTAAAACGCTTGAGGTAATTCCACATTACAAATGCCAGGATTAAAATAGACAAAATTACCGGCAACCAAAATGCAAGGCGAGAATCGTGGTAGGGTATGGGTACATTCATTCCATAAATACTTGCAATAAGTACCGGCACACTTAAAAAAATAGTTAGGGTGGTTAATCTTTTCAGCACTTCGTTTTGGTTATTGCTTATAATACTTGCAAAGGCATCCAGTGATGAGCTTAAGATATTAGTATACGTATTGGCTGTTTCCAAAGCCTGTGATGTTTCCACTACCAAATCATCCAGAAAATCTTTTTCATCATCGGTTAACTGCAATACATTGGTACGTGCCAGTTTCATCATCAGCAATTCGTTACTGCGTAATGCGGTAATAAAGTACACCAAACTTTTTTGAATACGCATCAGTTGCAGTAATTCTTCGTTACGGTTAGCATCGTATAATTTATGTTCCAATACATTTCGCCGCTGGTTTATTTCTTTAAGGTATTCCTGAAAGTTGGCAGTTATTTTTTCAAAAATCTTTAATACCATCATATTTTTTTTATCGGGATGACGGTTTTGAAAACTATTCAGGAATTTTTTTATTGCTTCATTCTCAAAAGAATTAACGGTTACAATTTGATTGTGGGTTAAGATGATACAAATAGGGATGGTAATATAAAAAGCATCACTGTCATTAAAAGAATTATTTTCTGTAGGGGTTTTTATAACAATCAGTTTTACATTATCATCAATTTCGTAACGGCTGCGTTCATCAATATCCAAAGAATCTTTTAAAAAATCCACAGGTATGTCCAGGCTTTCACTAAGCTCCGTAAATTCCTCCTGTTTTAAGGGAGGCAATACATTTACCCAACTCCCAATTTCGGGTTTGTCGGTTTCTACAGTTTGATGTTCAATAATTTTAAAGTATTGGATCATAAATTATAATGCTGATTTTGAAGAAATAATTTTTAAATGATGTTCTGTATGATAAATGGTAAAATAGCAAAGTTCCCTTAAAGTAATTTTTCCTAATAAGGGATGTTTTACTAAATAATTATCAAGGTCTTCTTCTGATCTGTTTTTTTTAATTGCTGCAATATGTTTGGCTGTAGCTATAAGCCAGTTAGCCATTAATTTTTCTTTACCAAAATTTAGTGTAATGGGTTTTGGAATAAAACGACCGCTGGCAGCGCCACCCAATGCCAATTTGTTTTTATATTTGGAAACCAATTCTACATAAGTTTTTGATTTGTGGTTAGGCTTACCGCCAATCCACCTCACTAAAAACTTGGGAAGTGAATAGGCAAGGGTAGAAGTACCTGTGGACACTATAAGGTGCTGTACATTTTCGGCAACCGACCATTTGGCAGAAGGCTTAGCAAAAAAATTATTTTCAGTAATGCTGTTGCAGTAAATTGTAAATGCCGAAAATATTTTTTCTGCAGCTGCAATTATTTCATCTTTTGTCATACTTCAATTTCGCCTTTGTATACAAATTCTGCAGGGCCGCAAAGCCAAATGTTTTGAAAATTTTCATCATCATTTTTTTCAAACTCCACGCTTAAATGCCCTCCGGGTGTTTGTACTTCTACACGGTTAAAACCTTTTTCGTTGTGTGCACTCATTAATGCAGCTGCTGTAACTCCTGTACCGCAACTCATAGTTTCATCTTCTACACCACGTTCGTAAGTGCGAACATAAATGCTGTCTTCATCAATTGATTCCACAAAGTCTACATTAATACCCTGTTCTTTAAATTCTTTGTTATTGCGAATTTCACGGCCTGTTTCCACTACATCAATTTCTTTTACATTAGTGGCAAATTTTACTAAATGCGGAGAGCCTGTGTCTAAAATTGCATAAGAAGAATGTTCATTAACTTTTGATACATCTTTCATTTTTAACCGTATCACATGGTCAATACCAATATCTGCATCGTGTTCGCCATCGGGTGCAATAAAATGATAAGTGCTTTTATGTATGCCCATGTGGTAGGCAAACTTTACCAGGCACCTGCCGCCATTGCCACACATGCTGCTTTCATTTCCATCGGCATTAAAATAAATCATTTCAAAATCGTACCCTTCTTTTTTTGTTAGCAACATTAAACCATCGGCACCAATACCAAAGCGGCGGTTGCAAATATTTTTTACCTGTTTTACGGTAAGCCCCGAATATTTATTTTCCCTATTATCCAAAATAACAAAATCGTTTCCTGTGCCTTGATATTTAAAAAATTCTATTTTCATTTTATAAATTGCTTGAAATTATTTCTAATGTTTTTTTAATTAAATTTTCTACAGTTGCATTACCATCTTTACTAAACTCTTTTGATATACGGTTGGCCACAATAGCACTTAAAGAAAGACAATTATGGCCCAAAATTTTACCCATACCATAAATAGCAGCTGTTTCCATTTCAAAGTTAGTTATGCGGTGCTGCCCAAAAGTAAATGAAGTTAAGTTATTAATTAGTGCCGGGTTTGATAACCCTAAACGCAATACCCTTCCCTGTGGGCCGTAAAAGCCGGGGCAGGTTACCGTTATCCCATGCTGAAATCCATTAACAAAATTTTTTAGCAATGTTGCACTGGCGCTTCCAATGTATGGGATTGCAAAGTTATTATTCAGTTGTGTTTGTGTTACAAAAGATTGTACTAATTGTTTTTCTTCTTCATTGTTATTTTGACGGTAAAAATTCATCAGGTTATCAATACCAAGGCCATGGGTGCTTGCCACAAAACTATCTACCGGAATATCAGCTTGTAACGAACCTGAAGTACCCACTCTGATAATATTTAATTGGGTTAATTTATCTTTTATAGTTCTTGTTTCAAAATCGATATTTACCAGTGCATCCAGTTCGTTTAATACAATATCAATATTATCTGTACCAATACCGGTACTTACTACAGTTATTCTTTTATGGTTTAAATAACCGGTATGCGTTACAAATTCCCGGTGATGATTTTTTA